>NZ_BORB01000008.1:0-135505 GCF_018332955.1 Lederbergia ruris | reverse complement strand
AAGAACCGCCTGCGCGCGCTTTACGCCCAATAATTCCGGACAACGCTTGCCACCTACGTATTACCGCGGCTGCTGGCACGTAGTTAGCCGTGGCTTTCTGGTCAGGTACCGTCAAGGTACCGGCAGTGACTCCGGTACTTGTTCTTCCCTGATAACAGAGTTTTACGATCCGAAGACCTTCTTCACTCACGCGGCGTTGCTCCGTCAGACTTTCGTCCATTGCGGAAGATTCCCTACTGCTGCCTCCCGTAGGAGTCTGGGCCGTGTCTCAGTCCCAGTGTGGCCGATCACCCTCTCAGGTCGGCTACGCATCGTGGTCTTGGTGAGCCGTTACCTCACCAACTAACTAATGCGCCGCGGGCCCATCTGTAAGTGACAGCAAAGCCGTCTTTCAACCTTTCTTCATGCGAAGAAAGAAATTATCCGGTATTAGCTCCGGTTTCCCGAAGTTATCCCAGACTTACAGGTAGGTTGCCCACGTGTTACTCACCCGTCCGCCGCTAATCTTCCGGGAGCAAGCTCCCTTTAGATTCGCTCGACTTGCATGTATTAGGCACGCCGCCAGCGTTCGTCCTGAGCCAGGATCAAACTCTCATATAATGAAAGAAGTTTGTTTTCCTTCTCAATTGCTGGCAATGGTTCAAAACCATTTATCCATTATTTATTGACGTTCGTTTCGTTCAGTTTTCAAAGATCAAACTTCCTTAACAACAACTTTATTAGTATATCATTTAAAGTTTTAACTGTCAAGAACTTTTTTTGGAGCGGGTGATGGGAATCGAACCCACGACAACAGCTTGGAAGGCTGTAGTTTTACCACTAAACTACACCCGCATTTAAATGGCGCGCCCGAGAGGAGTCGAACCCCTAACCTCTTGATCCGTAGTCAAACGCTCTATCCAATTGAGCTACGGGCGCATATAATAGGAATTTGTGGTGCGGTAGAGAGGACTTGAACCTCCACGGGTTATTCACCCACTAGGCCCTCAACCTAGCGCGTCTGCCATTCCGCCACTACCGCTTAATGAAGCGACAAGAAATATCATATCAAAAACATCTTTAAAAGTCAAGTTTTTTATTTAGACGCGAAGTTTTTTTCAGTTGTAAGAAAATCAATCAAATGGCTGGGCTAGCTGGATTCGAACCAACGAATGACGGAGTCAAAGTCCGTTGCCTTACCACTTGGCTATAGCCCATCAAATTCGAAGGATATTATCCTAACACATTTTTTGTCAATTAGCAATTAATTTTTTCCATATTAGAACTCAAAAGATAGTGAATTCCAACTAGTAAACACAAGAAAGAAGTGACCCCTACGGGATTCGAACCCGTGTTACCGCCGTGAAAGGGCGGTGTCTTAACCGCTTGACCAAGGGGCCAATGAAATTGAATGGCGGAGAAGGAGGGATTTGAACCCTCGCGCCGCTTACGCGACCTATACCCTTAGCAGGGGCACCTCTTCAGCCACTTGAGTACTTCTCCACTATATGAACTAGCATCTGTAAAATTAGGTGCTCTTCCATAAATGTCATCAGCTATTTACGGAAGAGCCAGCTTGCTAGACTCCGCAGGTAGGATTCGAACCTACGACCGATCGGTTAACAGCCGATAGCTCTACCACTGAGCTACTGCGGAATAAATGACTCTTATGAGTATACAGAGCGAATAGAATAATGTCAATAGTACCTTGAAAAAATTTTAAAAACCTGGAAGTAACTGCTATGGGGACTTTTGCAAAATATCGCCGCCATATTAGTTACTTCTGACAATTTTGATCGCTATTCTAACCGAAAGGAAAATACTATGTTCTAACAAAAAAGGTGGATTATATCGTCTAGAGCCAAAAGAAGCACAGATTTATCCTTTGACCCATACTTCTTTTATACTTCGATTTTTATCAATTTCCCCTTGCATTTTCCACATACAAAACGATCGGTATTCACTCTGCGCTTTCTTTCATATGTCTGGGAACAATCCTGACATTGATATTTATAGATCATTCCTCTTGTTCTTTTCTCGATTTGTAATGGAGTGCAATGACGGGGGGCACCTACTCTCTTCATTAACTTTTTAAAATCTTGATCTCGATGCTGATAGCCTCTTCCCTCAATATGCAAATGGTAATGGCATAGTTCATGCTTAATAATGCCTTCTAATTCCGATAAGCCATGTTCTTCAAAATATTTACGATTGATTTCTATATTATGGGAGGCAAGCAAGTAACGCCCCCCAGTTGTACGTAAACGACCATTAAAAACAGCGGTATGGCGAAACGGCTTATTGAAATACTGTTCTGATATTTGTTCAACTAAAAGTTGAAGTTCTTCATTTGTCACCTAACTCCCTCCTACGAATTACATCGGAACCACAACGCTTTTTCATCATACAATAAGAACAAACGAATATAGGAGGTTTTTTGAATGCCGAGCTGGTTTTTAAATCAAATGCAAAAGGCTTTTTTCGAAAAAAATCTCTATCAAATCAAATTATTAAATCAGTGCTGGCACTTTTATAGAAGGAAACACTGTAAATAAGCGTAGCGAAAGCACCTGTTTCTAAGGATGAACGGCTAAAGCCCAACACGCCGTTCTTACTCGCATCCTGCGAACCTGCGGTGTTTCCTTTTGTTCATTCTCCGGGAGGAAGCATGGTTAGTGAAAGCCTTCCTTTCTGTACATCCACTTTTTCAACCCACACTGTGACAATATCTCCGAGTGAGACAACATCTAAAGGATGTTTCACAAATTGCTTGCTTAATTTGGAGATATGCACAAGCCCATCTTCCTTTACTCCGACATCGACGAACGCACCAAAGTCCACTACATTTCGTACTGTACCTTGCATTTCCATACCAGGTTTTAAATCCTCTAATTTTAATAAATCCTTCTTCAATAATGGCTTCGGAAGCTCATCTCGTAAGTCGCGGCCTGGTTTCATTAACGCCTCTATGATATCTCGTAATGTTAAAACACCAAGCCCTAATTCTGCCGCCATCTTTTCTTGGTCTAGATTTTTTAGTGCATCGACCAATTCTTTACTCCCTATATTCTTTGTGGTGAATCCGAGTTGTTTAAGCAAACTCTTCACCTCGTCGTAGTTTTCGGGATGAATGGGGGTCACATCTAATGGTTCTTTTCCATCAAGGATACGTAAAAAGCCGATCGCTTGTTCATACGTCTTCGCCCCTAAACGTGGGATTTCTTTCAACTGTTTCCGTCCTGTAAACTTCCCATTCTCCTCCCGGTACTTCACAATGTTATTGGCGACTGTTTTACTAAGCCCTGACACATATTGTAAAAGGGAAGGGGAAGCTGTATTGACATTCACGCCGACTTGGTTCACCGCTGTTTCGACAACAAAGGTTAATGATTCGTTTAATTTCTTTTGCGAGACATCGTGCTGGTATTGACCGACCCCAACTGATTTTGGATCAATCTTCACAAGCTCGGCCAAAGGATCTTGCAGTCTTCTTGCAATCGAAGCAGCACTTCTTTCTTCCACTTGAAGATCTGGGAATTCTTCTCTTGCTAAGGCGGAGGCTGAATAAACACTCGCCCCGGCTTCATTGACAATCACATAAGCCAGATTGGCTTTCATTTCTTTTAGAATATCCGCTGTAAATTGTTCGGTTTCTCGTGATGCCGTTCCATTTCCGATCGCAATGACTTCAATTTGATATTGATTCAATACCTGAATCATCTTCGCTTTTGCCTCCGTACGTTTTGCTTTTGGCGGATGAGGATAGATGACATCAATATGTAGCAATTTTCCTGTTTCGTCAACAACCGCCAATTTACAGCCTGTACGATAGGCAGGGTCCACACCCAATACCATTTTTCCTTTAAGAGGAGGTTGTAGAAGCAGATTTCGTAAGTTTTCCGAGAAAATATGAATGGCCTGTGCTTCTGCCTTTTCGGTCAATTCATTGCGAACCTCTCGTTCGATGGCTGGTTCAATTAATCGTTTGTACCCATCTTCAATAGCTTCCATAACAACCGAAGTAGCAATGGAATCCGCTTTTTTAATCAGCCTTCTCTCTATATATGGAAGGATCTTTTCTGAGTTCATTTTAATGGAAACCTTTAAGATTTCTTCCTTTTCTCCTCTATTTAACGCAAGTGTCCGATGGGGAACAATTCTTTTCACAGGCTCTTCATAGTCATAATAGTTTTCAAAGACCTTTTTCTCATCCTGATCGATGTTTTTCCCTACAGATGTGATCATACCTGAGTGAAAAAATTCCTTCCGAATCCATTGGCGAATGGCCGCATCGTCTGAAACCTGTTCCGCAATAATGTCTTGTGCCCCTTGAATGGCGGCAGCAACATCGGCTACTTCCTTTTCCTCGGAAATATATTTCTCTGCCTCTTCTTCCACGCTTCCGCTTACCGGAAATTTCATGATCCATTCCGCAAACGGTTCTAACCCTTTCTCTTTCGCAACCGCTGCACGAGTACGTCGCTTTTGTTTATAAGGACGGTATAAATCTTCAACAATTTGTAGCTGATCTGCTTTTAAAATAGCTACCTTTAAATCCTCTGTTAATTTTCCTTGTTCCTCAATTAAGCGAATGACATCTGTTTTACGCTGCTCTAAATTTTGCAGATACGTCCATCCATCTAAAATCCCTTTGATCTGTACCTCATCTAAAGCACCGGTCATTTCTTTTCGATACCGCGCAATAAATGGAACCGTATTTCCTTCTTCTAAAAGTTCAATGACACTGGATACTTGTTTTTTCGATAAATTGAGTTCCTTGGCAATTTTTCCATGTAAATCAACACTTTGTTCAACTTGTATCACACTTGTCCCTCATTTCTCTTTTACTAACATCTATTTTATCACAATATCTTATGAATTAAGAAAACCTCACCCATACTGAAAAATCACCGATTTACTAAGTTTACATTTCAATTAAATTCTATTATTTTAGTAAAATCGATAAAAAAAACTAGAGCACCTACTCTAGTTTTTTATCCCCTATTTAAAAATAACGGAAATGGCATCCTTTAGTTTCATATTACTATCGACCTCATAGGAACCAGGTTTTAATTTGTTCGCTAGGCCCTGTTTTTCCACTTCATTCACAAAATCCATGGGGTCTTTAATAATATTGGCACTTTTTAACGCCTTTCCTACATCGATACTTGTCATCCCTTTAGTAACGGTAATTGTAGTGCGATAGACGATTTTTTCTTTCACAGCTTCTTTTGGCTCTTCTTCGACTTTATCTTCTTTTTCCTTTGTCTTTGCCTTTTCAGTTGCAGCAAGTTGTTCGCGCCACTCCTCTTCGGTATGGATCACATACCCTTCCGAAATTAACGCATTCCTCATTTCTTCTACCGAGGGTTTCTCCACCTCTTTAGCAGTTGATTGGTCCTTGGTAGAGTAATAGGCAATCGCACACAAACATGCAGCAATCATAAGGCCGAAAGCAAAGCTACGCATTGATTTTGCTGACATTATTTGCTTTTCTCCCCTTCCTTACCCATATAAGGAGCGAGTAACTGTTCCATTTCTTCTTTGGGAAGACCTTTTCGTGCTGCAATATTTTCTAAAGAATAACCCCGCTTCTGAAGATCAATCGCCTCTCGTAGCAAATTTCGCTTCTCAGAAGAGCTCGTTGGGATACCTAATTCCTGTGCATTAATCTCACCATCAATTTCAAGAAATCGAATTTTTTCTTGAAGTTTATACAATTCATCTGTCAATGTAAGAGAAAGCTGATCCACTTCCCGCTCTACTTTTGATGATTCCTGTCGTGCTTTGACAAACGATAGAATAAGGAGTACGACGGCCACTCCTAGTAAAATGGCTAACATCCATTCCATCATTTCCTACCACTTCCTTTACTAATCTAACAATACTCATTCTATAATTTGGACTAAATTCTGGTTAAAAGCAAGATTTTTTTCCAATTGTAATCATTTTGAGATTTTTGTCGGAATATCTGTACACTAGTATAACGAACCCCTTCCTTGCTGTCTCTAGGTTTCAGAACCTAGTTCCTTTTATCTATTCACACAGCAAAATCCCTACTCTTAGAGTAGGGTGCCGACGACGAAGGACATATCGTCTGTTGTATTGACTTGTTTCGCTTTTAACTGATCTGTCATCGTCCAAACGGAATGATTTCCTCCGAGTAATTCACGCGTTTTCACATTAATGAAGCCATCAGAATGAAGAAGGAAATTCGATTGCTCTTCATAGGAATATTTATGAGTATGAAACTTCTGGGGTCTGCCGGAGAGGTAACCTGTCACTGGTAAAGGATAAATTAATTTACCTGCTGGTGTATAAACGTAAAAGCGAATATTGCCGACACAACTATATTCGAACTCGCGTTTACGAAAATCAACTTTTAAAATCCCTACAGCTGCTCCACGCTTTCGCAACAAAACTTTATTGCTATAATCCATTAAGGTCGCGACGCTTTCTTCTGAATTCGATTCTACAACGGAAGTAACCGCCTTGGCCGATTCATAGGCAAATTGACCGCTCCCCAAGCCATCGGCTAAAACACAAACAAAATAATCTTCTTTCACATCTAAATAAAAAGCATCACCACAATATGGATTACTGTCTTTTGCCGTTTGAAACGCGTGGACTTCTAAGTGACGGTTGTCCAAATGGATCATGGAGAAGATTTCTCCTTATTCGTATTGTTTTCAAAAATGGCTTCTCTCAATTTTTTTATGGCTTTTCTTTGCAGGCGGGATACATGCATTTGGGAAATATTTAACATCTCTCCAGCTTCTTTCTGACTTTTATTTTCTAAGTAGGTATATTGGATAATTTTCCTTTCCCTATCCGATAAAACATGTAGAGCTTCTTCCAAAACAATTTTTTGATTCACTTTTTCATAACCATCATCAATACTCCCTACAATATCCAACAAAGTGACGGTACTACCATCTGCATCTGCTTCAATCGAGTGATCCACAGATAAGGCTTGATAGCTTTTCCCCATTTCCATTGCTTCCAATACTTCTTCTTCCGATACTTCCAAGTAACGAGCAATTTCCGGTATTTTTGGTGAACGTTGGAGTTCCCTCGTTAACTCTTCCGCAGTCGCTTTAATTTTAGGTCCCAGTTCTTTTATACGCCTTGGTACATGAACACTCCATGTCTTGTCTCTTAAAAAACGTTTTATCTCGCCAATAATGGTAGGAATGGCAAAAGCTTCAAACGTTTTTCCGTAACTCTCGTCATAGCGACGAATGGCTCCAAGCAATCCAATAACACCCACTTGAACAATATCTTCATGAAAGGATTTTCCTTTGGAATACTTGCGGGCAATGGATTCCACCAATTTATAGTAATGGAGTACTAATTGATTTTGAGCTTCTTCATCTTGATGCTCTTGATACGCCTTGATCCATTCATTCACTTGATTTCCTTCATGGTCAGGTTGAGATTGTTTTAACATCACTCTCCACCTGCTCTCCCTCAAGGAATTTTGTCATAAAGACTGTTACACCTTCATTCTGATGTATTTTCACCTCGTCCATCAAGCTTTCGATCAAATAAAGTCCTAAGCCTCCTTCACGAAGAAATTTGGCATTTCCTCCACTTGTATAGGGGCCAATTTCCCTGCGAATTTTTTCTAGGTCGAAGCTTTTTCCAGAATCAGCAACCATTGTTTCAAGTTTGTCTTCATAGAGAGCAAACCCAACCACAATTTCTCCGCCCTCTTTTTGCCGATACGCATGTTGAACAGCATTTGTAATGGCCTCACTTACAGCTACTTTCAAATCATCGATCGCATCATATGTAAAACCGATTCTGCTAGCAATTCCTGATAAAGTGAGCCGGATTACACCTACATATTCTGGCTTTGCAGGAATCTTCATCTCAATGTAGTCAAATGCTTTTTTCACTTTAAACTCCACCTTCTACCTCGGTATTGACATCCATCACCATAGCTAACCCAGTAATATCAAACAGTCGTTTTAAACGATCTGACATCCCTTTTAAAACAAGTTCACCATTATGCTCTTTTAATGTCTTAAACAACCCCACAAATACGCCTAAGCCTGTACTATCCATATAATTTACATCTGATAGATCGACAACTATTTTTATCCCAGATTGCTCTGCATGCTGTAGAAGTTCATCACGTACCTTTGGAGCTGTATATGCATCTATTTCGCCAGCTAGTTTCGCTTTGATTCCTGCTTCTGTTTCTTTCATATCTATTGAAATATTCACTATCCATCCACCCCTCAAAAGGTTCTGGTATTCCTTCTACCCTGTTTTTCAAAAAATAAAACCTTGTTAATCCACTCTTCTTAAAATAATAAGCGTAAAATCGTCTCTTAGTTCAAAATCTTGCAGTCTTTCTAAGTCCTTATAAATATTTGTGACGATTTCTTGAGCTGACATATGTATATAATCATAGATCATCGCCATTAAATCCTCTCGCTCAATAAATCCCTCTTGTGTGCGACATTCTGAGACACCATCTGAGAGGAGAATGACCATATCTCCAACTTCGAGCTGATGCCCGAACTCTTTATATTTCGTTCTTTTGTCGATTCCAAGTAATAATCCTTTTGCCTCTAAATCTTGAAACTTCTGTTGGGTAGACATATAAAAAAAACCTGGTTCATGTCCTGCCGAAGCGTAGGTAAAATAATGAGATTTTGGGTCGTATACACCGTAACACATGGTAATGAACATACTTGGATCCACATTTTGTTCTACAACTCTGTTCAAGCTTTCTAATATATCTTTAGGACTTTTTTGCCCTTCCGGAAAACTGTCCATTCCGTATTTAATCATGGACATGGATAATGCGGCTGGGATTCCTTTACCAATCACATCCGCAATCGCCACGCCAAGACATTGATGTTCATCTTTAATAAAATGGTAATAATCTCCGTTCATTTGTCTTGCTGGTACACTAATCACGCCAATATCCAATCCATCGATTTGGGGTTTTACCGTACGCAATAAAGTTTGCTGCATTTTAGCAGCTACTTCAATTTCACTTTTTAAGGCTAGTTGCTCTGACCGCAAACTTTGATGCTCTCTGTAAGCAAGACCGTAACCCATCATCACTTCTAGCAAAATATCAAAGGAATGTAAGATATTATCTTCTCGGTAACCATTTTCCACGATTACAAACTTATGTAAGCTGATAATTTCCTCTGGACCAATATGATGCTCAATTAGTTTTCTGCTTAATTTCTGCCCTTGATACAATGCCTGTTCGTTTTTGTCCTCTAAATATTTACTCAAAATATCTCGATATTTATCTTCCAATGTTTCTCTAAACCCCATGCCGATAAACCCTCCTACCTACCGGAGCCATTTCACCGTAGTGATTTCAGTGCCTTCTCCAACTTTGGAGTGAATGTCGAATTCATCCATTAGCCGCTTCACACCAGGGAGACCAGCTCCTAGCCCTCCTGATGTCGTATAGCCATCTTCCATTACTCTACGTATATCCGCTATACCCGGCCCTTGATCTTTGGCGGTGATTTTCACACCACTTTTTCCATTTTCATAAAATTTATCTATGCATACTTCGCCCTGACCTGCATACAAGAATATATTTCTTGCCAATTCGCTGATCGCAGTCGTGATTCTTGCCTGGTCAACTGTCCCAAACCCAAGCTCTTTTGCCACATTTCTGCCTAATTGGCGAACTGCTACTATGTCCCATTCATTTAATATTTTAACGCAGGACTGCAGCTCCATAGGCTACTCCCCCAGTTCCTGTTGTAATTTGTCCAAACCATTTTCCAGATCAATCGCTGTCATGACATCATCCAAACGAATGCCAAGTTCAAGTAGCGTAATCGCCACTGGTGGTTGGATACCTGTAATAACAACCTTTGCTCCCATTAATTTAGACATTTCAATGACGTCGCCTAATACCTTTGCAATAAAGGAATCGATAAAATCAATCGATGTAATGTCAATCACGACGCCACCGGCATTTGTCTGATGAATCATTTGTAGTAAGTCTTCTTGAAATTGTAAAGCCGTCTGATCATCAAGTTCCCACTGAATCGAAACAAGTAAATATTTGCCTAATTTTAATATTGGTATTCTCAATCTGCACCCTCCATTACGACGATTTCCCTGTTGGTATATGCAAGAGCCTGTGCAATCCCTTTTCGCAAGGTACTCTTGGTTGTAATATGGTTTAGATCAATACCTAAATTCACAATCGTTTGAGCGATTTCCGGGCGAATTCCCACAAGCATGCATTTCGAACCTACTAATCGAACGGCCTCTGCTGCCTGGATAATATGATGGGCCACCATGGTGTCCACAACAGGTACACCAGTAATATCAATCAAAACAACTTCTGAGCGATGTTTTACGACACCACTTAATAAATTTTCCATAATTAATCGAGCACGTTCTGTATCAATTGTTCCGACAAGCGGCATAATCGAGATTTTTTCAAATACTGGAATTAAAGGCGCAGATAGCTCTTGCAACGCGACCTTTTGCATCGTAATCGTTTTCTCCCAAGTGTCTGAATAGATATTAATCATTTGATCTTGCAAAGGAGAGAGCCAGGAGTCAAGGTCAAGAACCAACTTTTTCATTTGCTCCTTTGTAAGTTCATTCTCGGTCACCATTTTTTCAAAGATAATACTCTGATATATTCGGATCCCTGTTGTTAAATAAGTGAGAGGCCAACCTAATTTGATAATGCTTTCCGCAAAATCTTTTACCTTTTCATGATAAGTCTCGTCTGAATCCACAATACTGGAAACAACGACATCTAGAAATTCTTTACTAGTATTATAGAATACATTATTGGAAATCGTATTGAATGAACGAGAATCCCCCCGTTCTCGCATTTCATCCATCCACTCTTCTACAATGTTTTCCCCATAATTTTGTACATAACGGACAATTTCTCTCTTCATTGAACTTTTTTCCTCCTCATACACTATCTTGGGCTTTTTGAACACTAATTTTATTCTAACAATGGCTTGTTTAAAAACTCAAATACTAAGACAACTTATAAGAGAGAACAGGAAAAAAGTTGTGTTTCCCCTAGTTAACGAACAAAAGCGCAAGCGCCTGTTTAGCGACGTACAAACTTTTTAGGGGCCTGACGAGATAAAGGAAACACAATGAGCCTGAAAGGCGAGCTGATGTTGACTTATCGTAGGAAGGCACCGAAAGTTTGCTAGTCGCTGGGCGCTGGAGCTGGATGTCAACCGCGACATAAGCAACTTATCCACAAGCTAGGATTTTATAAATTCCTAAGCAGAAAAAAAGGCGCTTTTGTTTTTCAACAATAAAGCGCCTTAAAAATCGATGAGTCCCAAACTTATTTGTAAGGCTTCATCCACTTTTTCCATCATTTCTTCGTCTAAATGAGTTATTTTATCTGTTAGACGTTGTTTATCAACCGTTCTAATTTGTTCAAGCAGTAGGACTGAATTTCTTTCAAAACCATACTTTTCGGCATCAATTTCCACATGTGTGGGCAATTTGGCTTTTTGAATTTGCGCTGTTATAGCCGCAATGATGACGGTAGGACTAAAACGATTCCCAATATCATTTTGCAACACTAATACAGGACGCACTCCGCCTTGTTCTGAACCGACTACTGGTGACAAGTCGGCGAAATACACATCACCACGCTTTACACTCAAAATACTAGCCCCCGCTTACAAGACGTTCGACTGTATTTTCCGCTTCATACTCTGCCTGAATGGCTTCGGAAGCAATTGCCAAATTGATTTTTGCCATTTCCATGTAACCACGCCGCATTGTTTCTACAATTTGGCGTCGTCTTCGCTCACGAAGATACATCTTTGTAGCGCGATAAATAAATTCATTACGATTTACATTTTCCAATTCAGCATATCCGTCCAATTCCGCAATTAACTGTTGCGGCAAGCGAATCATGATCTCCGTTGTTCCGCTGGATTCAGACACCCACGACACCTCCACAATCACTCTAACCATTCCTGTATTATGATACCATCAATCAGCACCTGTGCAAAGACTGTTTCTAGATTCTCTTTCTATTATCAACCCATAAATCCAGTTATAATACTAATATTTCTACGTTTATCGTAATTATCCTTCTAAATTCACCAATATTTTTATATTTCTCGTCAGAATATTTACTTACAGTGCGTGTTCAAAAAGGAGGATAAAAAGGACCAAGAAGTTCGAGGCGGCGCAGTTTCGAGCAGCGGAATGTATGCATTTAGATACATGAGCAGCGTAGAAACAAGCCAACGAAGAAATTCGCAGTGTCATTTTTACTGGACTTTTTGAACATCCTCTTATAGATAAATACGAGGAACTCGGTGGCTAATCATACATGTCACTTCGTAATTGATTGTATTTAATTTTTCCGCAACATGGTCGACGGATATTTTCTTTCCGCATTGTTCGCCAATTAAAGTGACATTTGTCCCAATTGGCATATAACGAGGTAACTTGATCATGGTCTGGTCCATGCAAATCCGGCCAACGATAGGAGCCCATTCATCATCGGCAATTACTTGAAAACCTTGCAAATGTCTGAGCCAACCATCTGCATAGCCAATGGGTATCGTGGCAATCCATTCATTCTCTTCGGCTGTGTAGGTTGCCCCATAACCGATCGTTTCACCAGCTGATAACTTTTTAATATGGATAATTTTAGTGTGAAGAGAGAAAGCTTCCCTTCCTTCAAATGGAAGATAGGGTTTAATTTCAGGTGAAGGGGAAAGTCCATACAGGGCAATTCCAACCCTAATCGCATTAAATAGTGAATCGTGATGATAAAGAGTCGCCGCACTATTAGCAGCATGTACATAAGGAGGCAGCGTCTTTAACATTCCCAAAAACGCCCGAAAACGAGCTAATTGCTGTTGATAATATTGTTCCTCTATTTGGTCAGCTGTAGCGAAATGCGTATAAATCCCTTGGAAATAGTATGAGCTTGATGCCTCAATAAAATCCTCCATTAGACTTAATTCACTTGGTTCCTTTATCCCGATTCGATTCATACCTGTATCACATTTTATATGCACGGATAGTCTAGATTCGCCCGGAATAAATGTTTCAGCTTTTTGTAACCAGTCATATTGATAAACCGTTAAAGATATATCTTCCTTTGCCGCCACGCCAGCATCCTCCGCACGCGTATAACCTAAGACAAGAATGGGAGCTGTCAAGCCGGCCCTTCTCAGTTCCAAAGCTTCATCCAAAAAGGCGACCAACAAACCATGAGCCCCACCCTTTAAGACCGCTCTAGCCGTTTGTACTGCTCCATGTCCATAACCATTGGCCTTCACTGCTGCAAAAGCCTTTGTTTCATCGGGAAGTAACTTACACATCTCTCTCATATTATAAACAATGGCATCTACATTAATTTCTGCCCATGTATCCCGATATAATTGCTGTCCATCCACCACTGGTTCACTTCCTCAAACTCAATATAAACTGTTATCATTATTAAACTCTATCGGGCAGATGTCAATGATAATCCGTTTCAAAGATGGATGTTGGCAACTGGCAAATATTGGGGTCCGCTTGGGTGGAGAATTTCATATGAAAAAACAAAAGAAGAGACAGACCCGTAATAAAAAGGTCAGTCCCTGATTGATTCGGAAGAACAAAGGAATCCGCTATTATTTGACTGTTCCACCTTGAACGGATTTGGCAACCATCACCATTTCATCAGGCGTTAAGTCAGAAGATACGAGCAAATAGTCGACACCTTGATCGGTCCAACTGATGGATCCTTCTGTCATCGCACCGATTGAAAATCCAAAGTCAACCATTTCACCGCTTACTGGAATGACTTCCATGGAAGAAGTTAGACTAATTTCAGAAGCCTCTTGGAAAATGGTAAAGGATTTATCTTCCCCAGCATATGTTAAAATGACCCTTTTTCCATTTTCTGTTGTCACCTCTGTTTCATCCAGAAGCTCCACCCCAGGGATTTCTGCCATTGAATATTTCACAGCAAAATCGTCACTATCACTGTTACTCACATTTTTGAGTACAGGGATTTCCAATTGTGCGCTTGTCATATTTTTCTTTGTGTCAAAAGCATTAGAATCAAATTTGGCATTGAACTCAAATTTTGAAAACTCCACGGTTACAACAGGATTTTCATTGTGATCCAAAACTTTTACACTAACAGGTTCTAATGTCCCTTTTTTCAAGGTAATTACTTGAGACGGAAGCATCTTGCTGTTCTGGTAACGCGTTTTTGTATTGAAGACAAATTGATCTTTTCCAGCCTTAAAGCTTGCTTCTTTGTCTTCAAGGATATCTTTTACAAGTGACCCAAATAAATAAGCTTGGCTACTGTTTTCAGGCCATTCACTTTGAAAACGATAGCTCTTGTTTAATGCCGGAGTTAACACAAACACGCCGCTTTTATTGCGCAAAATCATTTGACTTTGATCTTTGTTTGCATTTTTTAAATGAACTCGATAATTCCCCGGCTTTTCGTGCCAAACTTCGATATTATAGGTCTGGGGCTCATCGCCAACGGTTAAAGTCATTTTTGCCTCAGCCTTATAGCCTTTTAACTCTCCCATCTTTTTATCTAAGGATGCTGTGACATCTTCCTGTGATTTTGCACCACAAGCAGACAGGACCACAATTGACATAAGCAGTAACCCAAATATCCAAATCCCCTTTCTCATTCTTTCAACCCCTTCTTGTCCTATTTAACCATGAAAAGAAGAGAGAAGATTGCTGTGAAACCATTGATCCTCACACTGTCTATCCTTGCGACCGTTCCGCCCAATGTGGCCATCATTCCACAGACAACGTTCATCTCTCCCAACGCATTAAAAATATATGAGACAAGTATAGGGATTAGACCAAGATTTTAAGAAAAGCCAAATGGGAAACGACTAAATTGGTCTATCATGGGCAACTCATTCCCTTGCTTATTTTTATTCCTCAATTATCACTTGAGCTGCCGCATATTGTTCGGTGTGTGTAATAGAAAGATGGGCCATTCCAAATAAAGGCTTCGTAATATGTGGCTTTCCCAATCGATCTGGGAGGATTTCAATATCCAAAAATGAAAGGTGAGAACCAATCCCCGTTCCTCTTGCTTTGGCATAAGCTTCCTTAGCGGCAAAACGTCCAGCAAGAAACTCTATTTTTCTTTTATCGCTTAATGCAAAATAAAGCTCTCTCTCAGCTTCTGTTAAAATTCTAAACGGAAGTCTCTCCTGTCTTTCAGACACCTTTTCTATCCTTTTTATTTCCACAATATCTAGCCCAATCCCAATGATCATTTCTTTCCCCTCTCTTCTAAAAGAATTCACTGCAGCGTATGTATAGTACAAAAGTTGTTCTATTTTCTTCCATGCTTTATGCTAAGAATATGCTTGTTTTAAAAGTTGTATGGGCTTCTTCACTTCAAAAATGAGTTCCTCATCTTAAGAATGGGTTTTTCGATAAAGAATGAGGATTTTAGCCTAGAAACGGGGTTCTCGTCCTAGGAATGGGCTTTTCTGCTTAAAAATGAGTTTCTTTAGACTATGACACCCCTTCGGGCAAACCCCATATTTCAATTGCATGTAAGTTTCCGTAATTCGAAAGGAGTGAAAAACATGTTCGTTAGAACGGAAAGTTTTAAACAATTTCTGAAATTATACCCTGTCATTTCAACGATTATTGCGATTCAAATTATTTTATTTTTAATGTTAAATATTCCTATTTTTCCAAGGAATTTACTATTTGAATCTTTAGCAGGGGTGAATTTATTTATTCGTGAAGGGGAATGGTGGCGCTTAGTTTCCCCTATTATTGTACATGTTAATTTTACCCATCTACTATTTAATTCTTTTTCGCTCGTGTTATTTGGCCCAGCCCTTGAAAAAGCACTAGGAAAATTTCCTTTTATCTTTGTTTATCTGCTTAGTGGGATTGGAGCCAACTTAGCTACTTTATTGATTCACCCGCCTAACTATGTTCATATTGGCGCTAGTGGTGCAATCTTTGGCTTATTCGGCGTTTATTTAGCCGTTATTTTATTTAAAAAGGAATATATGCCGAAACAAGGGAAACAAGTGATTCTACCAATCGCTTTACTTAGCGTCATCATGACTTTTTTTACTCCAAATGTAAATATCACTGGGCATATTTTCGGTTTAATTAGTGGACTATTAATCGGCCGCATTCTACTCCATTTTCGACCAATACGTTTTTAACTGGGAAAGGCTGTCAGCATATCATCACTTGCGGACAGCCTTTTCCCTATTATGATTCTGGATTTTGCTCTTTTAAATCATCTTGTCTAGATGAAGTGTTCGGCAAATACCAGTTGTAAATTTCTCGGGCATCTTCCGCTTCCAAATGTTTCACTACGGCCACTCCTCCGCCTCTGCTCATCACAAACGTTGCGATTGTGGCTAAATGGGCTCGTTTTTGAAACCAATTTACAGAGTAATCAAGTGATTGGATGCGATTTTTTTGAAGGTAGACCGTATGTTGTTGAATGTCTCGATATCGTAAAACAAGCTGGTGACCTGTCAATTTCCAGGCAGCTGATCGATATTGAAATATTCCCCATATCCATGTGAGTCCTATTAATAGAATAGCCAAAAGGCCATAGGGCCATAGCCAGATTGATAAACCAATCGTGATCAATGTCATAATCAGCGTTTTGACAAAAAAATACCGTCTTTGAGCCCGCTTTGGTGCTGAATGAAATTCCTCTTCAAATCTATAATCGGAAAGACCCGCTTGTAATAATCGCGGAATCTCTCTTTTCTTCACGATTGGAATTAAAACATCATCAGCTTTATTTTCATCTATGATCGATCCACCTGCATATTCAACCGAAACGCTCGCATACCCAAATGGCTGCCTGAAAAGACTCTCTGAAATTTTTAAAGCCTGAATGCGGCGGACTGGAATCGTCGTTGTTCTTTTTTCCAAGAGCCCACGGGTGATGACCAGTTCGTCATCGACTAACCGCAATGTAAAATCATTATATTTTAAATATGCCCAAGCAACTGATAGAAGCCATGCAATGAAAAGAGCTGCCAGTACAAGCAAGGATATGAAAAGAAAACCTGTTTTAACGATATCAGCCATTTCATTGAAAATCTTGTCTAAAGGAATAACGTCTGCAAATTGTCCAGCAAATGCTGCAATGGCCGCAATAATGACTCCCGCTCTGCCTGAGGTAGAAGCAAAGAACAATAATTGTTTACGCGTAATTTTATAAAGAATAAGACCTTTTTCTTCCGTTTCCTCTGTATCGGGATTCTCTCTTTCCTCAGGAAGTTCCCCAGTCGACTTTGCTTCCGCAATCATCTTTCTAATCGCGGTTGCTTCTTCTTTTTTTATCGCTGTCATGTCAGCCTCTGCCTCATCTGCACTCCCTGCGGCTGTTTCTACCGTCACTTTCACTAAGCCGAGTGGTCGGTGCAAAATAGTTTCGGAGAAATCAAGACTTTGAATTCTTTCAAAAGGAATATACCGTTTCTTTTTCACAAACAGACCATGTTCAATTCTTAATTCATTATGTTCAATTCGATATGTATAACGTACCCACTTAATGAAACTTGTTCCAAGGATGAACAAAAGCAGGAGCGCAATGAGAAAATATGGACTCCAACGTAACCAAACATTATCAGAGGGATCTTTAAAAAAGAAGATGAAAAAGTAAACACCTATTGGAATAATAACTTCCTTAATGCTTTTTATAATGGTCAATAAGATCATAATCGGATGAAGGCGTTTTGGTTCAGACATCATCTTCCGCCACCCTTGCTAAGCGAGAGATCGCATGTCGCATCTCTTCTGCCTCTTGTAAATCAACAGCCGGAATTTCATGCTGTGTCGCTGCAGTTGAAATTTGGATTGTCGCTAAATCATACTTACGAAGCAACGGACCTTGAGTCGTGTCTACATGCTGAACTCTTACCATCGGAACCAACGTACGTGTAATAATCAAAATGCCATGTTGTAATTCAATTTCTTGCTCTCGCACCTCATAACGCCAACGTCGCCACCGAATCGTTGGGATGATAAAAATACTTAGGATTGCTAACACGACAAAGAGCCCTGCCGCAATATAAACTATCCACATAGGCCATTCAAAAAAATAAAAGACAATTCCTCCGCCTATGACGACAAGCAGCATGATAATAGAATGAATCGCCCCTGTAATTCGCCATACTTTTAAACCGCGTGCAGAAATTTGTTTCGCCGGTTGTTCTACATTCATTGCTTAACCTCCCTTTCGTTCATACATTAGATATACGTTCCCGCGCACGATATAGTTTCAAAATATTAAGATGGATGGTTTCGGGATATGCATAAAAAAGCAATCGGTTTGGCCCGATTGCTTTTTTTCATTATTAGGCACAGAGGACTGTGATTTATTTTATGATCGCTTACTATTTTTAGCGAGGCCTACAGGATGTAGGTTAGAACTTTGGGCGTCCTTCCTTACTACGGCCGCTTCTACGTTGAGGCTTACGGTTGCCCTTATAGGATTGTGAACTTGATTTTCCACGGCGGTTGTTGCGGTTGCCACCGCCACCACTGCCACGATAGGAATCGCGTTTTGATGGTAGGGGTCTTTCTTCCGTAATATGAACTGGTGTTTTATCCGGTTCTTTTGTGATGGTTTTTAACGCCGCTGCCACTATCGTAACTGCATCTTGATATTCAGTAAGAAGTTCATTGGCAACAACTTTATATTCATCAAGACTGCCTTCTTTAATTACTTCTTCAATTTTTTCCATGGTCATGCGTTGCTGACCTTCTAATGCTTCATCCCAAGTTGGTGGACGCATTGGTTGCATCCGTTTTTTGGTTGTTTGCTCCACAATTCGAAGATAGCCCATTTCACGCGGACTTACAAAGGTAATCGCCATACCTTCTTTTCCAGCGCGTCCTGTCCGGCCGATTCGGTGAACGTAACTTTCCGGATCTTGTGGAATATCATAGTTATATACGTGGGTAACACCAGAAATATCCAATCCACGAGCAGCTACGTCCGTTGCGACAAGCACATCAATTTTTCCTTCTTTAAACTTTCTAAGGACGGACATACGTTTTGCTTGGCTGAGATCACCGTGGATCCCTTCTGCAGCATACCCTCTAAGTGTTAGAGCATTAGATAGCTCATCCACGCGGCGTTTCGTACGACCGAAAACAATGGCAAGCTCAGGTGATTGGACATCAATCAAACGGGCCAGAACATCGAATTTTTCTCTTTCATGAATTTTCACGAAATATTGTTCAATCGATGGAACCGTCATTTCCTTTGCTTCTACTCGGATTGTTTCCGGAGATTTCATAAAACGCTCAGCGATTTTACGAATCGGGTTTGGCATGGTTGCGGAGAAAAGCAAAGTCTGTCTTTCATCCGGAACACTTTCTAAAATCGATTCAATATCGTCAATGAATCCCATATTTAGCATTTCATCGGCTTCATCCAAAATAAGTGTATGAACTTGGTCTAACTTCAATGTTCTACGCTTAATATGATCCAAGATACGTCCTGGAGTTCCCACAATGATATGTGGGCCTTTCTTTAATGCACGAATTTGGCGTTGGATATCTGATCCACCGTAAACGGCTAATACACGTGCTCGTGCATCTCTTCCAATTTTAAATAATTCTTCTGATACTTGTATAGCAAGCTCCCTAGTTGGGGCAATAATAATTCCTTGCACATGCGAACTTCTGACATCGATCTTTTCGATCAATGGAATTCCGAATGCCGCTGTCTTTCCTGTACCAGTTTGCGCCTGCCCTATTAAGTCTTTTCCTTGCATACTTAATGGAATGGTCTTTGCTTGTATCGGTGTTGCTTCCTCAAAGCCCATTCGATTAACTGCTTTTAAAAGCGCTGGGCTTATATTCAAATCTGCAAACTTCGTCAATGCTTCTCAATCTCCTTTGATTCCTTCAAATTGAGACAATTTTGTCTCACTACTTTATTTCCCAGTCCCTTTGCCAGAAAAACATCCTTAAGAACATGGTTCATGCAAAAAATTGTAAACGATGGTGATAATTTTATCATTAAATGTTGATGAATACAATTTTACATGCGGCAAAACTTTCATATTACCAATAAAAAGCTCATTTTTCTATAGCTTCAATCATTACTTCCAATTTCGCTCCACGGGAGGCTTTAAAGAGAATATATTCTTTCCCGTTTATTTTTTCCGTTAAGGTCTGAATTAATTCATCTTTCTCGGTAAAGTCAAATACTCGATCTTTTGGAAATTGTTCGCGAGCACCCTCAGCTATATATTTCCCAAGCTCCCCATAAGTAAAGACATATTTAATGGATTGCGGATTTAACTCCCTTCCAATCTGAAGATGATAGTCCTTTTCATGTTCCCCTAGTTCAAGCATATCTCCTAAAACGACCATTCGATCGTGGTGATCTCCCATTGTTGCAAACATTGAGAGCACAGCGCGCATGGATGTTGGACTAGCATTAAAAGCATCATTTAAAATCCTTGTTCCTTTTATTCCTTCATGCCATTCCATTCTCATATTAGATAACTTAACAGCTTTTAAACCTATTTTTATTAATGAAAGAGAAATTGAAAATTCCCTGGCGGCCAAAAAAACGGCAAGCGTGTTAAACACATTATGTCTACCGGCGATAGGAAGAGAAACGGGTTCTTCGGAAAATGATGGTACTGTAAACACACTTCCCTTTTCATCACTTTGGATTCTTTCTGGAAAAGCATCATTTGTTGTTATTTCGCCGAATGTCTGTATGCGATATTGATTAAAATTAACTACCTTATCTTGCAAAAGTGTCTCTTCACCAGGAATAATCAATAAACCATTTTCGGCAAGACCATCCACGATTTCAAATTTTGCCTCAGAAATGGCTTCACGGGAGCCTAAATCTTGCAGATGCGCTTCCCCAATATTGGTAATAATCGCCACATCTGGCTCAGCTATTTTGGAAAGTAGCGAGATTTCTCCTTTACTACTCATCCCCATTTCAAGAATGGCAATTTCAGTATCTTCCGCCATATGAAGCAAAGTATAAGGCAAGCCGATATGATTATTAAAATTCCCCTCTGTCTTATGAACTCGATACTTTTGTGAAAAAACAGCTGCTGCAATATCCTTCGTTGTCGTTTTTCCGTTGCTCCCCGTAATCCCGATCACTTTCACTGGTATTTGTTTTCGATAAGCGTGGGCTAATTCCTGTAATGCGACCAAAGTGTCCTCTACCAGCAAAACAGGAATGCCTTCAGGTGGATAAGGCATATCTTTTTGCCATAAAACAGCTCCCGCTCCTTGAGAGATAGCTTTTTCTACATATTGATGGCCATCTGCTTTTTCGCCTTTGAGCGGCACAAAAAGATTTCCCTCTTTAATCATTCGCGTATCAAAGGCAACTCCCTTGATCGATTGCTTCTTATATTTCGATATATCATTTTCTACCTTCATCATGGTAGCGAGTTGTTCTATTGTTCGTTGTATCATACGGATTCCTCCAATAACAAAGCTAAAGCCCGCACAATGTTGGTTAGAACAATGTTGCGGCTCTGCTTTTCGTTGTCTAGCTCCGGCTGCTAGCAAACTTTCGGTGCCTGCTTGCGTAAGTCAACATCGATTCACCCTGCGGTGTCTAGTTGCAGGCGGTAGGGGCTCGAGGTCAAATAACCCTGAATCCAGGAAGGGAAAAACCGCCCTTCTTAGGTTCAGGAACATTTGCTTGTCGCCCCTAAACAACCGCCTTCCGCTTTTCTTTGTCCAGCTCCGGCTCCTAGTGGCTAGCAAATTTACGTCTTCTTCCTACGATAAGTCAACATCGGCTCATTCTTCGCCGTGTTTCCTTTATCTCGTCAGAAGCCTTAAAATTTGTACGCCGCTGAACAGTCGCCTCCGCTTTTATTACTAAAATGTATGGATAATGTTTTGTTTTTCTTTATGTCGTTCTAGGGCCAGTTGGACGAGACGCTCAATAAGTGCTGGATAGTCAAGACCTGTGTGTTTCCATAGAAGTGGGAACATGCTGACCGGGGTGAAGCCGGGCATGGTGTTCACTTCGTTAATTAACGTTCTTCCTTCATTTGTGATAAAGAAGTCCGCCCGTACAAGACCTGCACAGTCTAAAGCTTGAAAGGCTCTCGTTGCCATATTTCTTATTTCCGTATATTGCTCAGCAGAAATGTCTGCCGGAATAATCAAGTCCGTGTCTCCATCGGAATATTTGGCTTTGTAATCGTAAAATTCACTCTTAGGTGCGATTTCACCTGCAACTGAGCATTCTGGAAAATCATTGCCAAGTAATCCGACTTCAATTTCTCTTGCGGTTACACCTTCTTCTACAATAATTCTTCGATCATATTGGAAAGCAGTGGAAAAGGCTGTTTTCAATTCTTCCCGATTTTCACATTTGCTTATTCCTACACTGGACCCGAGATTCGCTGGTTTTATAAAACATGGATACCCAATCTCTTGTTCTACCTGCTCATAACTACGTTCCGGTGCAGCTTCCCATGTACTTTTCGTAAACCACGTATAGTTCACTTGATCTAAACCTTCTTGCGCGAATAAGTTTTTCATGATGATCTTATCCATTCCTGCTGAGGAGGAAAGGACTCCATTGCCAACATAAGGAAGGTTTAACAATTCAAGCATTCCTTGCACAGTACCATCTTCCCCATTCGGTCCATGCAATAATGGGAACACAACATCAAATGTTTGACTGCCCTCAGAAGAAAGGATCGTGGATAAAGCATTAGCCCCGATCTCTTGAGGTATTTGTTCAAATTGGAGCTCCTTGATCGTTTCAACAGGCTCCAAAAGCTCAGGTCCTTTTCTCCATTCTCCTTCCTTTGTAATAAAGATCGGATGAATGGCAAACTTTTCTATATCCAAAGCTTGAATAACAGCTTTTGCCGTTTGAAGAGAAACTTCATGTTCTGCTGATTTACCACCGTATAATAAACAAAGATTAATTTTCATCAAAAAATCCTCCATCATTTACATATGTTATTTATTTTACCATGGATTCCTATGGAATCTAAATTATTTTCTTATAGTATATGGGCGGATTTTGGAATCGTACCGTTAAAAGGGCGTAAAAAATGTGGAGCCACTTTAAGTAGTTCCACATTAAGTTACGGTTTTATCTCCTAAATCACTTGCATTTGGGTTAGTGATTGCCACTCTCCGGTTTTTCGATCTAAAACAATCTTGCCATCAGGCTGTTTGTGATCGGATAAGTTCTCAAATTCTGTCGCCATTGAATCCATATCATAAAAATCTCCCACTACCCAGACCGGTACCTCAATCACAGAGCGATTGCGGTTCGACTTTTCAATCGAAATGACCAATCCCTCTTTCATGTCACTCATAAAAGAGCGAAGGATCTTTCCAGGAATAGAAGGTACCGATTTTTTCTTACGGAAATTTAAAAAGGAAATCTCACGTTGATGGGTTATTTTTTGAGAAATCACGGCCCCCAGCATGGAGTAAAAAGGCTCCCAAGATTTGTAATACGTTTTATTCAGCCGGCCGTCATCCCCAGTAAGATAGACAAATTGGTTCTGAAGCTTCCGATAAAAGGGGGATTTTAGATGTTCCTTAAAATGACCCATGTATAAAATTTCAGCTATTTCCTGTCCACTTAACTGATTCAGATATTCTTCTTCCGTAAAATCTAACCAACAAAAGTCTCCATATCCTTGCACATCATCTGCCGAAAGCTTTTTCAACGAATCCGCATCTGCATAATCAAGCAACAAATGCATGTTGAAATGGCTATCTTCAAATTTATGGCGAATTAACAAGAGGTTCGGCAAATCTAGGGGAATTCCATTGATAAAATTAGAGAAGGAAATACCCGAAGATATTACAAAACGATCAGAATCGTTCATATGAATATAAATATTTTGATTCTTTATAGGATTATTCAAAAAACAACCCCCATCCCATCGATGAACTATTATCATACCTGCATTAGATGATCTTTATTATATCATAATAGGTAGACATACCTATATTACAAATATGTATCATTAATTAAAGGACAAACGGTCAACATCGCCACATCCTTCCGCATGGATGTATGAAAATGCGAAGGAATAGAAAAAACGTAGATCTAAGCGGGGGGTGGATCGGCAAAATGCAGAGGAACAGAAAAAATGTAGATCCAAAGGGTGTTTGGATCAGCGAAAATGCGAAAGAACAGAAAAATGTAGATCCAAAGAGGGGGTGGATCTACGAAATTGCGATGGAACAACAAAAACGTAGATCCAAATAGGGGTTGGATCTACGAAAATGCAAAGGAACAACAAAAACGTAGATCCAAAGGGGGGGTGGATCTACGAAAAGCTATAGGAACAGAAAAAACGTAGATCCAAGCGGAGGTTGGTTCTGCGAAATTGCGATGGAACAGCAAAAAACTCGCGACCCTCTCGAGATAAAGATTAGCATTTGTCATTTCTACGGTATCGTTAACAAGCAACTTTGGAAAATTATATCCTTCTTTGATTGAAGTCCCCTATTTTGGGTAAAGTAAAAGAAATTATACTTTGAATCCAAGGAGGTGAAATCTTGCTTTAGCGAAGTTTTGCTTGAAAGCAAGATACTCCATTGCTCTTTTTAAATATTTTTCTTGTCATTTTTTTAATTGCCTTAACAGCTTTCTTTGTTGCATCAGAATTTGCGATTGTGAAAGTGCGCAGTTCTAGAATTGATCAATTAATTGCTGAAGGTAACGCAAGAGCGGTCACAACGAAGAAACTGTTAAACAACTTAGATGGTTATTTATCCGCAACCCAACTTGGTATTACCGTGGCAGCTCTTGGGTTAGGTTGGCTTGGTGAGCCTACAGTACAGGCTTTATTCCATCCACTATTCGAAAAATTACCGATCTCAGACTCCTTTATAAAAATCATCTCGTTCGTCCTTGCCTTTACTATCGTCACCTTTTTGAATGTCGTGGTAGGAGAATTAGCTCCCAAAACGATCGCAATTCAGAAAGCGGAACAAGTCGCCATAGCTGTTTCGGCTCCGCTCATCTTTTTTTATAAAATCATGTATCCCTTTATATGGATTCTTAACCATTCAGCAAGATTGATCGTGAAGATTTTCGGCTTTGAACATTCGTCGGAAAACGAGATCGCCCATTCTGAAGAAGAGTTGAGAATTATCCTTTCAGAAAGCCTTAAAAGTGGTGAAATCAATCAATCTGAATATCGTTATGTTAATAAAATTTTTGAATTTGATAATCGCATTGCAAAAGAGATTATGGTGCCTAGAGTGGAAGTGTATACAATCGAAAAGGATGCTTCAATAGAGGAGATTATGGAAACGATCAGGCACGAAAGATTTACCCGATATCCAATTATTGATGGGGACAAAGATTCCATTATTGGATTAGTCAATGTAAAAGAGTTTCTAACTGACTGCATAAATGGAGATTGCCATGGCAGTGAACCCATTATGCCTTATGTAAAACCGATTATTCGTGTGATTGAAACAATCCCCATCCAAAGCCTTTTAGTAAAAATGCAAAAGGAGAGAACCCATATGGCCGTTTTACTAGATGAGTATGGTGGAACGGCTGGTATTATTACGGTGGAAGACATACTCGAAGAAATTGTAGGCGAAATTCGCGATGAGTTTGATTCAGATGAACTGCCCGAAATTCGAAAAATTGCCGAAGATCATTATATATTTGGAGCGAAACTGCTTATAGAAGAAGTGAATGACTTACTGAATATTGAGATACTTGAAGATGAAGTAGATACGATCGGAGGCTGGTTATTGACGCAAAAGTATGATTTACGAGAAGGAGATATTATTGAAGCGGAGGGGTACCAATTCCAAGTACAAGCTATGGAAGGATCCCACATCAGTACAGTGGAGGTAAAAAAAGCGCAAGCGCCCGTTTAGCGACGTACAAATTTTTATAATAAGGATGAAAAGGTTCAAAGGCTAAATACGCACCGTCTTGGCGGCAGACTCAATCGCGACGTCCTGTCGCTTCGTCTGCACTAGTACATCCTTGTACGTCGCAACGCCTTTGTGACCAACGTCCTGTTGGCCTCCGTCCTGGCGCAACGCCGTTCTGACCAACATCCTGTTGGCCTAAAAAAATAAACTAGACATGTCCAAATGGCTGCCCAGTTTATTTTTCTCTTATGAATGCAGTTCAGGGTATTTCCGAAGTCTATCGACATTTTCAACAACCTTGCTTAATTCAAGCCTAGACTTCGTTTTCGATATTTTTACACCAATCTCCGATAGACTACATATCATTTTCTGAAGTTGGTCATGATCTCTTTGCAAGAAGATCCACCTCTTTAAGATTTGACATCTTAGTTATATTTTACCTCAAATTTTAGTGACTGTATATCGTTTTTTTAAAGCTTAAAGAATTTGTCAACTATTTTGTTCTAGCTTTTATTACTTTACCCAGCTTACTTGAAAATAATCACAAATTATGTAAAAAAATAGGTGACACAGGAAAAATCCCTTCTAATGAAAGGATCTAGAAGCTGCCTACCGTAACGTTCTATAAAACGGGTCGAAGATCAACTTCTTTTCTAAGAAAAAACGTACATACCCCGATGTGTATGTACGGATTGCCACTGAAATATCCAGTTCTACGGAATACAAGCCCTAACATACAGATATGATGATCTTCATAGCAGCAACTACGAATCAAAAATGTCTATAGGACTCTCAAAATTAGACGCCCCCTGACTTTAGCAACTAAATTCCTTATATTTTTTCAGTAAAGTTTCTAGCTTTAATGCTAATCCAAGACTGCCATCGACTTTAATTTTCCCCATCATATAAGCCATTGTACTATTGAGTTGGCCAAACAAAAGCTGTTTGAATTCATTAAAATCCATTATCAGTCGGCATTCAGAACTGTAAGGGCTTCCTTGTTCCACCGAGACTTTCCCTTTATTTAGGATAAGCTGGTAGGTGCCACTCATTTCCCCTGATAAGTCAAATTGATAAACGCATTCAGAATCTTGATGCGGTTCGGGATGCTCATTCATTAGGCGGGTAATCTGCTCCCATATCTCATCGATGGACTGATCAACAAATTCAATGGCCATGTATTCCAATCCTCCCCATTTCGTAATGCTTCTATTATAGCATGTAGGCATACACAAATACGTTGAAATTCCATTATTCCTATATATTTACCTTTTTATCGATAGGATCATAATCTATTTCAAACATTTGTAAGATTCCCAATGAGAAGAATGAAAAATGGACCAAATGAAATTGCATTTATTGTTCTATCTCTTACCAGCCAAAGAATTCAACGGTCCTAAAAAAGCAATTCCCTTTCGTTTCTTCTTTTTCCGCGATTCTTCGATTAAGCGAAATAATTGTTGCTCTCTTTCCCTTTCTTCTATTTTTTCTGTTAATATTTCTACCTGCTTGACAAGATGTCGGTTCATTTCTGTAAGAGAAGCTTGTTGGACTTCTAATTCTTTTATTTGAGCGATAAATTCCTGCAAATCATTTGATTGCGATAATAACGGAGAAGCTTTTCTTCCTTGCCCTACCATTGATTCAGCCGCTGCCTCGACAGACATTCCCTCCTCCATTTTCTTTAACATGGAAGATAAAAGTACAAGATCATCTTCTTTAAAGATCCGTCCGTTATTATGATGACCACGATCGAATTCATACCCCTTTGCTTCTAATAAAGCTGCATATTTTCTTAAAGTACTCACCCCAACACCAAGAATTTTGGCCGCCTCTGTAGTAAAAATGGAATGTTCCACCGAATCCCTCCCGATTTTCTTGTTATTCTAAAACTTCAATGGAATCCACTTTATTTCCTCTCTCTAAAACTGTCACTTCAAGAGAAGTTTTGTCATGCATGCTAAATAGTTTTCGAGACTTTTTTTGGTATTTTTCACTTTCAGCAATTTTTGACAGAATACTTATAATTTATCTTAGGATTACTTCAGAACTCGGTCGTTGGCCATTCATCCTTAAAACTATTCCTCGGGCTTTTCTTACAGGCTTTTGAGGAT
Organism: Lederbergia ruris; assembly: GCF_018332955.1. NCBI lineage: Bacteria > Bacillati > Bacillota > Bacilli > Caryophanales > Bacillaceae > Lederbergia > Lederbergia ruris. The sequence continues at coordinate 107,531 of NZ_BORB01000008.1, read as the reverse complement.
TTTTATATAGGAAGTCTGTTTAAATTGAAGCATTTACGGAAATTGTATAGTAAAAAGGAAGTGAACTTGAATGAAGGTATTAATTGTAGGGGCGAACGGTCATACAGGTCGTTTGATTATTGAATATATGGCTAGTCATACAGAGGATCATCCATATGCCATGATTCGGGACGAAGCTCAGGAAAAAGAATTGATGGAATGGGGTGCCGTCGAGGTGATAGTGACTGATCTTGAGAAAGAGATCGACCATGAAATCACGAAGGGGATGGATGCGATTATATTTGCGGCAGGCTCCGGATCCCACACCGGTCCAGACAAAACCATTGCGGTGGATCAAGAAGGTGCGAAAAAAATCATTGACTCAGCAAAAGAGAATCAAATCTCGCACTTTGTCATGCTAAGTTCAATGGGAGCAGACGAGCCCCAAGGCCCTCTCGAACACTACTTAGCCGCAAAAAAAGAGGCCGATGATTATCTTATCAATAGCGGATTAACCTATACCATTGTTCGCCCAGGTCACTTAACTCATGATCCCTCAACAGGTAAGGTTACGATCGCGGAAAAATTGGACATTGTCGACGAGCATCAAATTCCACGTGAAGATGTAGCTCATATTTTGGTTGCTTGCTTGCATACAAAAAACACCCAAAATAAAATAATCGAAGTTATATCTGGTGAGAAAGATATTGAACAAGCTTTAGAAATGATTTAACCAAAAAGGGCAGTTCAAAAAGTAGAAGCCTTCTCAAGTACAATATGACGATATATCAAGGGATTGAAACATGAAAAGGGGCATCCAAAAGTCGAAAAAACAACTTTCTGGACAGCCCCTTTTATCGTTTTTAAAGATAGAAAGCATAAAGTTTTCCACTTGGATAGATCCGCTAGCTCTATGTGTCTTACGCTTCTCCTCTCCTATATACTGGGCTCTTTCCTGGCCCTGCCCGATCCGATTAACCATAAATGAACCAAAAACTCGATTGCCGTTAAAACAGCTGAAGTAAGCACAGTACCCCAGACTGTAATATAGGCATCTTGGTAGAAATAGGCAAATGTATACAAAAATATGGCAGATATGACAAAATCAATGCCAAGCGTTATCCAAAACGCTCCTTTCTTTAATAAAGCCCATTCAAGTAAATGCCCGACAATAGCTAGTACAACACCTGTTACAATGGGTTGATAAAGATATGGAAAATAAACACCAGGTAATAAATTGGATGCGAGGATTAGAACGATTGGAACCACAATAATCTTTAGTATAATATTTAACATGAATAGTGCCTCCTTTTACCTATATGAAAAGGATGCCTATTTACAATGAAATTATACCTTTTTAGCTGGTTTTCAATGTGACGGCAATAATTTCAGGTCGATTGAAAATCCGATAAGGAAAAAGACTATTCCCCAACCCTCGACTAATAATCATCGTTGTTTTTTTCTCTTGATGTTCCCCTGATGTATAGCGAGGAAACCATCCTTGGCCAGGGGCAATCAGACCGCCAAATCCTGGAAGGCGAATTTGTCCGCCATGCGCATGGCCGCTAAACACGAGATTCACTTCATTTTCCGCATAAACATCGATTAGCTCTGGACGATGAGAAAGAAGAATGGTAAATCTCTCTTGTGGAACAGAGGAAAGAGCTGCTTGTATCATTTGCTCCATGGCCTTATCTGGGCTCTGTTTTCCCTTCATAAGTGGATCATCTACTCCCATTATCGAGATAAATTCGTGATCCTTCTTCAAGTGGATCGCCTGATTTCGCAAAACATGGACACCAAGAGCTGAAAGGGCCTCTGTAATCTCGTCCACTTTATTAACAGCGACCTCATGATTCCCTAAAACAAAAAAGACATCTGTGATCATGACTAATTGTTTCATTAAATCTAGGCTATTGGCTAAATCATAGCGATTGCTATCAATTAAGTCTCCTGTAATGACAACCAAGTCAGGTTCTGCTTTTCGGATCTTTCTCATCAACTTTTCTTGCTTCTCACCAAAAGTCGCATCCTGCAAATCAGAAATCTGAACAATGTTCAAACCATCAAATGCTTTCGGTATTTCTTTGGATTTAATTGTATATTTCGTGGTTTTTATCCATGAATTGTTTAATTCTAAAAATACCCAAAGGACGAGCAAACAAATCAGCAATGTAAATATTTTTCGAGCCATACAATAAATCCCTTCAGATAGAATGTACTATTAATATATTTATGATCATGACATGGTATGAACATCTTTACAATAGAAAAAAGACATTCCCCATTTCGTCCATAGGGAATGTTCTTTTTCAAAGTCATTTATTGCTCTTCTTTATTATAATATTCTACCGCGTACATCGCGCCTTCTGAGACCATCTCCGCATCTCCGTGATCAAAGGGGTTAGGATGACCTGCTTTATCGAGCAGCTTTTTTTGAATTTCAGAGTTCTGTCTATTGAACCATTTCTGTACAGTTTCCTTCATCTGTTGAACGGTATTGAATGTTTTATTTCGATTCTCTTCCTTCACCAAATAGGTCACACCGGCAATTCCAATCCCTAACATTACATATGGGGTTAAGCGCTTTATAGCCATAGGATTGCCTCCTTTTCATTATTTGTCTATTCTTTACCCTATTTTTCGAATAATTAAGCATGAAAAGGATGACAAGTTCTTTACAATTGGAAGTCAAATAAAATTTAAATGTTTTAGCGTCTAAAGGGATGTTTGTTTCACTGTGGACTTTTTAGAAGCGGCCATTAATGCCACAATGGTTTCTCTATCACCTTGATGAAGGGATTCAACAATTTTACTTCCAACAATCACTCCATCGCAGTAATCACTCATGGTCCTCACTTGTTCTGGTGAAGAAACACCAAACCCAGCTAGCACTGGGACTTCCGCATACTCTTTCAACCCTTTTAAGTAAGCTTCTACCCCTTCTTCGTATTTACTTCTTACACCCGTTGTCCCTTTTACGGTTACCGCATATAAAAAACCTTCTGAACGCTTGGCAATTTGCTCGATGCGATGGGAAGGGCTTGTCGGGGACACGAGTCTGATTAAGGCAATGCCAAATTCCCCCAATGCAGGTGTCACAAGCTCCTCTTCTTCCAATGGAAGATCAGGAATAATCAGTCCATCCACCCCAACTTCTTCACAACGTTCCGCAAACTTTTCAACCCCAAATGAATAGACTAAATTAATATATGTCATCAGTACAATCGGTATTTCCCTCGTATCTTTCCACTCCTCTAAGCTTGTTAAAATAGCCGCAAGGGTCGTACCGTTCCCAAGAGATCGTAAGCCCGCCTCTTGAATAACCGGTCCATCCGCAACGGGGTCAGAAAAGGGAATCCCCAATTCCACAACGGTTGCCCCGTTTTTTTCTAAAAACAAAATCTGCTCTTTTAGATTTTCCAGCCCTCCATCTCCTGCCATAATGTAAGGAACGAAAGCTTTATCTCCCTGATTTAAAACTTTGGAGAACGCCGTATCTATTTTTGCTTTACCCATTGATTTGACCTCCAATCGCTGCTCGAACGGCATCGACATCTTTATCTCCTCTTCCAGACAAACAAATCACCAATGATTCAGATGCCTTCATTTCCTTTGCGAGTTTCACGGCAAAAGCTACTGCATGAGAGCTTTCTAGTGCCGGGATAATTCCTTCTGTTTTAGAAAGCATTTGAAAAGCTTCCAATGCTTCTGCATCTGTCACAGATGTATAATTCACACGTCCCTGATCTTTTAAATAAGAATGTTCTGGTCCTACTCCAGGATAGTCAAGTCCTGCCGAGATCGAATGAGCCTCTTGAATTTGTCCATGCGGATCTTGTAATAGATAGGTCATCGTTCCATGTAAGATTCCCGCTTTTCCATCTGTTAGAACCGCCGCATGCTCCCCTGTTTCGATTCCCGCTCCAGCCGCTTCGACGCCATAAATCTTGACATCTTCATCCTGAATGAAAGGATAAAACATGCCCAGCGCATTACTCCCGCCCCCGATACAAGCTACAACTGCATCAGGAATCTTGCCTTCTTGGTCCAGAATTTGTTGTTTTGTTTCTTTACCAATTACGCTTTGAAAATCCCGAACAATCTTCGGAAATGGATGGGGCCCGACAACCGACCCTAAGATATAATGCGTATCTTCAACATTGGCCACCCAATAACGCAGAGCCTCATTCACCGCATCTTTCAGCGTTCCACTTCCTTGGGATACGCCTCTGACCTCTGCACCGAGTAGTTCCATTCGGAAGACATTCAATGCTTGACGTCTAATATCTTCTTCTCCCATAAACACAATGCATTCCAGTCCAAGTAAAGCACAAACGGTTGCTGTGGCCACGCCATGCTGACCAGCTCCTGTTTCCGCTACAACCTTTTTCTTGCCCATTCTTTGCGTTAATAATGCTTGCCCAATTGTATTGTTAATTTTATGAGCACCGGTATGATTCAAATCTTCCCGCTTCAAATAGATCTTGGGGCCACCCAATTGTTGCGATAAATTTTCCGCAAAATAAAGCGGCGTTTCTCGCCCGATATATTGTTTTAAATAATACTCCATTTCCTGTATGAACGTAGGATCCTCAATTGCTTTATTGTATTCTTCCTCTAATTCCAATACGGCGGTCATTAAGGTTTCCGGTACAAAGCGACCCCCATATGGTCCATATTTCCCTTTTTCATCTGGTGATGTGTATACAGCCATTTTCTTCACTCCTGGATGTTTGATTTGCTTGATACATTTTTACCGTTTCGATAAATGCTTTTATTTTCACAGGGTCCTTTTCTCCGTCTGTTTCTACTCCACTGGACACATCGACTGTTTTTGGCTGGACTTTGGCTATGGCCATGGGCACATTTTCAATTGTTAATCCTCCAGCTAAAATAAGCTGCTCTTGTGGCAGTTGTTTAGACTCCAATAAATTCCAATCAAAAGGAATCCCACTTCCGCCAGCATATTGAATCCCTGGACTGTCGACAAGATAATAATCACAATTATAGTGTTTTAAGTCATCCAAATCTTTTTCCTGTTTGATGGAAAAAGCCTTGATAACCGGAAGTCCTAGACTTGAGCAAAATTGAGGTGATTCTGTTCCATGCATTTGGACATAATCCAGTTTGGCTAACTCTGCGATTCTTTGAATCTCTTCTTTACTTTCATTCACGAAGACGCCTACGGATTTTACATTGGGAGGTAGCTCTCGAATCAATTCAGCAGCCTTTTCAGGTGCAATTCTTCTTTTACTTTTGGCAAATACGAATCCGAGAAAATCGGCTCCAGCTTCGACAGCTGCGTGGGCCGCTTCTCTTGTGGTAATGCCACAAATTTTAACTTTCATTATTTCGCCACCTTCGTGAAGGGGATTCTGAATTGGTTCATTGTTTGTTGGATATCTCCAGAGCGCATAAGCGTTTCTCCAACTAAAATTCCCTTTGCTCCTGCTGCCCGCACCCTTTTGATATCCTCTTTCACCTTCATTCCACTTTCACTGATTAGAAGACGATCCGTCTGCTGTAAAAGAGAAGCAACCCGCTCCGTTACTCCGAGATCGACTTCAAAGGTTTTTAAATTGCGATTATTAATACCGACGATATTCGCTCCAACACGGAGCGCCGTTTCGGCTTCTTCCTCATTGTGCACTTCAAATAAAACATCAAGCTGTTGGGAGCGGGCATAATCATATAACTCTTGCAATCTTGTTTCAGGTAAGGCCGCTGCGATCAGTAAAATAATACTGGCCCCATGCTCTTTCGCTGCATCAATTTGCACCTCATCGATCATAAAATCCTTACATAATAAGGGAACATCAACAGCCTGAGCGACAGCAGATAAATCTGCCATCGATCCCTTAAAAAACGTTCGATCGGTTAAAACTGATATCGCGCCTGCCCCTGCCGTCGCATAGGCCTTTGCTTGTGCAACAGGGTCTACGTCTTGATTAATCATTCCTTTTGAAGGGGAGGCTCGCTTCACTTCGGCAATCACATTCATATTTGCTGAATCCATAAATTGATCATATAGGGAAGGACGTTTTTTCAATGGTTCCGCTTCATGTCCTCCACTATAAATGGCTTTTAACTCTTGAACCTCCAATTCCTTTTGTTTCAAAATTTCATCAAGAATTGTCACTTAAACCACTCCTTGCCGAGATTTTTCGCTTTTTCTAATTAAAAACTCTAATTTCTCCATCGCCGCTCCTGAATCAATGCTTTGCTTGGCATATTCAATCCCCTCTTGGATCGTCTTTGCTTTCCCGTTGGCAAAAATACCTATCCCTGCATTCAATAAGACAGTATCACGGAAAGGACCGTCATCGCCCCTTAATACACTATGCATGATTTGGGCATTTCTTTCAGCGTCGCCCCCAAGAATTTCCTCATTCGTATAATACGGAAGCCCAACATCTTCCGGTTTTAGCGTAATGGCGGTTAACTCCCCGTCTTCTAAAATAACGAGATGATTTTCTCCTGACAAGGAGCCTTCATCAAGAAAACCTGCACCATTGATAATGACGGCTCTCTTACGACCTAACTTTTTCAAAACTTCTCCCATTAGCATTAATTTATCTCGTCGATAAATGCCCAACAATTGGGTATCCAATTCAACCGGATTTGTTAGTGGACCAATGAGATTAAAAATAGTCGGCACACGCAAATCCTTTCGTACTTTCATAACCGCCTTCATCGCTGGATGGACATGAGGAGCAAATAAGAAGGAAATCCCGTTTTCCTCTAATAATTCCTTTGTTTCTTCTGGCGTTTGATCAAGGGAAACCCCAAGGTATTCCAATACATCGGCACTACCCGTTTGACTTGAAACACTGCGATTGCCATGTTTTGCCACTTTTATTCCTGTTCCAGCAATGACAAACGCTGAAGTCGTACTGATGTTGAAACTACTGGAGCCATCTCCCCCAGTCCCGCAATTATCAATCACACTATGTTTCACATGTAAGCTTGCAGGAGATTTCTCGCGAATCGCTTGCACCAAACCCGCAATTTCATCTGCAGTCTCTCCTTTTAAGGCTAACAAGCCGAGCAAAGCACCTGACTCACTTTCCGTTGCTTCTCCTTCGAATAAAAGTCTTCCCGCCTTATACATTTCCTCTATCGTTAAAGATTTCCCTGCCATTAATTTCTGTAAATATGTTTTCATTTTCATTCTCCTTTCTAATAAAGGTAAATATAAAAAAGCCCCCTGTCCCAGACATAAAATCTATGTCTAGAACAGAGGGCGAAAGTCGCGGTGCCACCTCTGGTTGAGGATTGATTCCTCATCTCAATTAGGTACCGTAAAAAGCCGTTCTGAACCACAACCTGTATGCTCGATACCCTATCCTGTTAACGGTGGAGGCCGGATTTCCCTACTAAGCCTTGTTCAGGAAATCTCTCGTAAGCCCATTCCATTTGGCAGTACGGGCCGGAATCCCACCATCACCGGCTCTCTTTTCCGCCTTACCAAATATACTCCTCTTACTCAACGATTTACTCCAATATCTATGTTATTTTTTAAACAAGCCTAAAAATACAAAAAGGGCCCCTCATCCAAAGGACGAGGAACCCGTGGTACCACCTTTATTAGCTGAAAATCAGCTCACTTTGACAGCAACAAGCATCACACTTCTGCTCATGCCTAGTCTTCGTAACGTCGAGACCTTCACGCCAAAGCCTACCACCTTCATCAAGGGTTCGGTTTGGAGGCTCAGAAGTCCATTCACTATTCTTACACACTGGTTTGCACCACCCACCAGCTCTCTTTCGTGCAACAAAATAGCTACTCCTCTTCGTCACTGCCAAAATCATCGATTTAGTTTGAATTATTTAACATGTTAACTTTTCAAAAAGGAATTGTCAAGGGGTATTGTTTGTAAAATTTCTTTAAATTATAAATTACATATTGTCCGGTGAATCCAACCATTCTTTACTTGTGTTTACACTTGATCCTTAAGATCCTCTAACTCTTTTTCAGTGAGGTTCGTAAATTCCATAATTTCTTTGAACGAAAAACCTTTTTTAAGCATTGCCATGGCTATTTCCTTTTTCCCTTCTGCCTTACCTTCCGCTTTTCCTTTAGCTATTCCTAGTTTTTTTCCTTCTTCCCGCCACTCATCGATAAAAGGTTTCAATGTTGGTGGAACAGGGTGCATCGTTCTTTCCATATAACTCTCCTCCTTTTTAATCATTGCTCTAATGTCTTTTTGCAACTCCCTTGTCATCTCCTTCGGAATTTCTAATATATAATCGATAAAATGGAACAAGGATTGAATATATTCCCGAGAACTTTTCTGCGGATCTTGTAGTAACAATTCGAGTAAATTCCGCTTGAATTGATATCGCTTACTTGCATTGTAAATGTAAATTTCTATGGTGAGGAAGAATGAGATATATGGGGATAAAAAGAGAACACCTTATAGGGAGAATAACACATTTTATAGGAAAAATGTACCAATTTCCTATTATCATCTCCCTTAATGGCATTCCGCTTGTTTACCGTTATTTGGTGCCATGGATTTTTTCCATCGAGAAGCCCCTGCCTAAAATTTCCGAAGCGTTGAGGAAAATTACAAACGAAGATGGTTCTTGTTCTTGTAGGACTTTTTTCAAATAGACCGCTTCTGCTTGTTCTACGACACAGAGAATCATCGTTCGTTCTAAATTTGTGTACCCGCCTAATGATTTCACTTTTGTTAGGCCACGATCAATTTCTTCCCGGATAATTTGCTGTACCTCTTCTTCCTTTTCCGTAATAATCATCACAAGCTTTGTTGGGGATGTTTGAAGTTGGACAAAATCAATGACTTTGCTCGTGACATAGATCGAAATTAGTGCGAATAGGGCAAGTTCTAAATTTAAAACAAAAGCGGCTGCTATAACGACAACTCCATCCACAATCAGTTGGGAAAAACCGCTCGATAAGCCGGTGTATTTTTTTAACACTTGAGAAATAGCGGCTGTTCCACCTGTCGATCCTCCACCTCGATAGACAATTCCTAGACCAACCCCAATAAGAATCCCACCATAAATGGCACCAAGCATGGGTTCATGAAGATTGATATCGATTCCCTGTGTCAACCAAATTACAAACGGAACAAAAATAGTACCAATTAATGTTTTCACCCCAAAATCTTTTCCTAATAACCAAAGACCTAGAAAAAACAACGGAATATTAATTGCCGCTTGCACTAGCGCAGGATTCCATTGAAAGGCTTCATAGAATAAGGTGCTAACACCTGAAATCCCTCCAGCCGCAATCTTCGCTGGAAGTAAAAATATATTATAAGCTAGTCCCACTAATGTGGCGCCAAAAACGACCATAATATAGTCCCAAACTCGGGAAAATTTTGACGTTGAATTTCTCATTCTGCATGCACCTATCCTTTTCTGTTTGAGCATTGATGTTAGATGAGAATAACTCCTTATCAAGGATATCATTTTTATTTAGTAAGAGGGAAGAATTAGGATGGTGACGAAAATCGCCACACCTTTCTGATTTACATCCTGTGGCTTGATGTATACTTCGCCTTTATACAGAGGGGCAACGATTGTTATATAAAGAGATTTACCTGCATAATTTACTCGAAAAGGGGATGAAGATTCATTCCATCTCCATCCCTCTAGTGAAATCCTAGACTTTAAACTTATCCATCATTTTCTCCAAAAGTTCCTCTTTTATCCTGTTCATTTTTTTCGCGTTTTTCAACGAGGTCATCCGAGATATCGTCAATCGGCATCACCAATTGATCACGTTGGGCTTGTTTTTCTGGATCCTGATAAAATGCTTTGTCACGATCATTCCGTTCCTTCAGTACTTTATCACGATTAATTTTATCTTGTGTTGGTTGATGCTTCATCTTCTTTCCCTCCCTTGGTTTAGTTCTCTTTTTCCTTATGGGAGGTGCAACGAAACATTTTAGTACAATTTATAGAAATTTATCGTGTTTTGGTAGAGTTGTTGGTAAACCCCCTCTAGGTCCTCGTTTTTTATTTCCGCAATCACCTTAATGGACTCATGAATCATGCGAGGATGTGTCATCATGCCCTTGAATGGACCTTCGAATGGCCAAGGTCCATCTGTTTCGACCATTATTTTTTCTAATGGATACTTTTTCACTAACGCTTGGATTTCCGGTTCATACACGACATCAGGAGTGACAGAAATCAAATAACCATGTCGAATCATGCGCTCAATGGTTGGATCAGCTCCTTTAAACCAATGAAAATGTGCATTGCGTATATGGTGTTGTTCTAATAGATCACATACAAGATCAGCATCTTCATAAACGGCATGAAGAACAACGGGTTTGTTCCACTTTTTTGCAAACACTAAAAATTGCTCCAATAATGAAATATACCCCTCGATTTTCAAGGCAGGCGCTTCCTTACGTGTGTAATAAGGCAGGCCAATTTCCCCAACTGCGACCATATCTTCCACATGTTCTTCCATCCATTGAAATAATGACTGCTGTTCTTGCTCTGTTGGCAATTTCTGCTCCGGATGGAAACCAAAAGCTGGTTTTACTTGAGAATGTTTTCTAGCCAAGGATAGATTTTGCTTACAAGATTGTAAATGATAGGACACAGAGATAAGTGCTGGATAGCTTTCTATCGACAAATCACGGATGATTTGCTCGATTTCATTCTCTTTGTAGTGATCCAAATGAAGATGGGCATCAATCACTTGTCTATTCATTTTGCCCTCCTCCTTTTACATTTCTTCCAAAAAAGCACCAGTTTATCGAAAACCGTTTAAACCTGTGAATAGTCTTCGAACATTTATATTACCGGTTTTAATTGATGAACGATTATCAGGTATTATAAAGCTTTCTATATTACCGCTTTTAATGAATAATAACTGTTTGGGTATTATAACTCCCTTTATATGACCACCTTTAATTAATGAACAGCTTTTCGGGTACTATGAAGAACCCTATGTTTCCACTTTTGATCATTAATCAGATTTTCGGGTAATATGAAGACTCCTATGTTACCACTTACGACCGTTGAACAGTCTTTCGGGTACTATAAAGCCTGCTATATGCCCGCTTTTGGCTTTCATAAGGTTTAAACGGTTCTATAAAGCCATTATCCTCTTAGAAAACTCGTCAGTTCTCGCTTTTTTTCTAAAAATTCCTCCGTTAATAGTAGTTCATGGTGACGTGGCCTTACGAAAGGTACCGATAGCTCATGAACAACTTGGGCCGGGTTCGTGGATAGCACGAGAATACGATCTGACAAAAACAGTGCCTCATCGATGTTATGGGTAACAAATAGAATCGTCCTACGGTAAGCGGACCAGATTGATAATAACCATTCATGCATTTCTTCGCGGGTAAAATCATCTAAAGCGGAAAAAGGCTCATCGAGGCAGATCAAGGATTGCGGACTTAATAAAGCACGGATAAAAGCCACCCTTTGTTTCATCCCTCCGGACAAAGCACCAGGCAGGGCCTCTTCATAACCAGCCAACCCCGCCTTCTTAATCATCTCTCTTGCCTTTTTCTCATCTTTCTTTCCTTGCAGCTCTTGACCAAGTAAGACATTTTGTAAAACCGTTCTCCATGGAAGTAAAGCTGACTGTTGTGGCATATAACTAATCGCCCCACGCTTTCCAGTCATATCATGGCCATCTAAAATAATCGATCCTTCTTCTGGTACGAGAAGTCCGCCAATTAACTGAAATAATGTACTTTTCCCACTACCAGAAGGTCCTAAGATCGTCACAAACTCTCCTTCCTCCACTTGAAATTGAATGTGATCCAATACTTTTCGTTCTTGAAAGCTTTTGGATACTCCATTGATCGTAAGAGTGCCCATTATTTCATCTCCTCTTTTGTCCAGCGAACCAGCCATTTTTCAGCAAGCTGGATCAACAGAAAGAATAACATACTTAAAATCATAATCAGGAAAATCGCCACAAACACTCGATCTGTTCGGAACGAGGAAGAAGCTAACGTCATATAAACGCCAATTCCCTTTTTGGCACCAAGCCATTCAGAAATCACAGCACCCATGACACTGTAGGTGGCTGATATTTTCAAGCCCGAAAATAAGGCTGGGAGAGAGTGTGGCCATTCTAACTTCGTGAAAATTTGCAGTCGCGTCGCCCCCGCCATTAACATATATTGTTTGATCTCTTGAGAAGTTTGACGGAATCCTCCCATGGCAGCAATGGTGACTGGGAAAAAGCAGACAAGCGTGATGATAATTAACTTAGGAAGCCAACCAAATCCAAACCAGATGACCAATAAGGGAGCTAATACAATAATCGGGATGTTTTGCGATAGAATTAAGAGCGGGTAAACCGCCTCTTGGGTTCCCGGCAGCAAATGAAGAATGACCGCAACGAGAATCCCAATCGAACAGCCAAGTAAAAATCCTGTCACCGCTAAGCCAATCGTTGATTGCAAATGTGGAAGAAATCGCTCATATCCCGCTATGGCTTCCTGTAAAATCGCACTCGGAGCTGGCAACAACCAACTAGGGGTGTTCAAAAGTCGGACAGCGCCCTCCCAGATCATAAGTAGGAAGAGGAGAACCGCCATCGGTCTCCACCCTTTCCTCCAAATCGCTCCCATTATCGATATTTCTCCGTAAGCGACCCCATCGTAATCCCATCTGGTTTATAGACAATTTTTACTTGAGAAATAATACTGATACTCCCTAACTCAATCATTCTTTGATTCATTTTTTCAATGATTTGCATGATATACGATAGATCACCTTCCATCGTTGTTTCTAATGGATGAACTTCGTATGAGACCCCTGATTCCGCAATGACTTTGATCGCCTCATCCACAAGTGGATAAGTATCCCCTCCACTGGCTAATTTCGGGATAATTTGAATACTTACTAATGCATTCGCCATCTTTCTTCCTCCTTATTCGGGTAAAAATTCATTGGTGAAAGCTTGTTTTACATCGATTTCCTTTTCAAGGACCTTTTTCTCTAACATCCAATCCATATAGTTCTGCCAAATTTCTTGCTTCTGCTCTCCCCAACGCGCAGCATCATCTTGATAACGAGTTGCCAACCATTCTTGGCTTTTGCGCACAAGTTCCTCATCAAGATCGGGTTCCGCCTTGATCAAAACCTCAGCTGCTTCCTCTGGATTATCGATTGCCAGTTGGTACCCTTTTGAGACAGCCTTCATAAAGGCTTTTACCGTATCGGGATCTTTCTCAATCATTTTCTCACTCGTGGAAATCACTGGGGTGTAATAATCAAGCTTGTCCGAGTAATCCGTAAGGTAAATCATATTTAAATCATCCCCGCGCAACTCCGCTTCTACACCAGTCCAAGCATAATAAATCCACGCAAAATCGATATCTCTTTGCACGGCTGTAAAGAAATCGGTATCACCCATATTGACTACATCAACTTTATCGAAATCTCCGCCATCAGCATCCATCAAAGAAGTCAGAACCGCTTGCTCAACTGGTGCGCCCCAGCCGCCGTATGTCTTTCCTTCAAAATCACTCGGCTTTTTAATATTTTTCTCAACGGGTGAGGCGAGACCTGAAGTATTATGTTGAATAATTGCCCCAATCGACACAATCGGAATATCTTGGGCTCTTGCTTCCGTTAAACTTTCTTGGGCACTAATGCCAAATTCAGATTTACCCGATGCGACTAACTGGTCCGCTCCCGCTTCACCAGGCAGAATAATTTCGACATCCAAGCCCTCTTCTTTAAAATACCCTTTATCACGTGCTACATATAGCCCCGTATGATTGGTATTCGGTGTCCAATCAAGCACGATCGATACCTTTTTCTCGCCTGTCTCACTTTTCTCTTCTGTTGCTCCACTACAACCAGCAAGCAAAAGAACCATAACTAAAGCAATACCTAACCACTTTTTCATCTTTTTTCCCTCCATGTTCTTCCAGAAATGCAACCCCTAAACATGAAAAAGATGCCCAAATTCGTTTGAACCTGGGCATCTTGAAAGAACATTCATCATTTAATTATGAATGAATCCATGTTCCCTTCGCTGGTCTTAACCAGGGCAGGTTCTAAGGGTCAGCATCTCAAGGATGCACTCTCAACCGGCATAACCGGTTCCCCTACATTCCATATAGTATGATTTTCATATTTTATTATAGCAGATTATTCGTCTAAAGCCAGATTGACGACTTCTCAATAGGCAAAGGCGGCAGAAAAAGCAAAAATAATTACTAGCATAATGATATAAAATATAATAACAAGTACGAATGCTCCTGCCATGACAATTAAATAAGCCTTAGCAAATAAATTACGCGGCTCATCTTTATCTACCGCCCATATAATCAGCATAACAATATTTACAATCGGAAGTGCAAGCAAAATCATTGTAATAATCCAATCTTTTAATGTCATATTTCTTTCCATAAGCTTTTCACCCCTCTCATTGTTTTCTAAATCGTTATTCATTGATGTTTATGACAACATTGTTCATTTTACTATTAATTCCAGAGATTACCAGAGGATTCTTGATACTTCATTCAAGGTATACATTTATTCCTTTATAATGTATACGAAAACCCATTTGGTAAGGTTTCATCTTACTTCATAAGTGAAAATATTTTTTGATGGTGCTTTCTAACTTCCCTTTTTATTTCCGCATTTTTTTCACAATATAAGCATTCAAAAATCTACCTCTGCACAAAAAAGGCGCATCCCCATTCACGAGATCGCTTTACCTTCATTACGGTAAACTTATCTATTATTTTGCGTTTCCCTTTATACGAAATCGCCATTTCAGCTTCCAAGTAAACGATTTACTATCTTTAGCTTCATAATCTTATGCCTCTTAGCCTGTTGGGGTTCTCATGTGAACCTCTCCAACTAATAGGTGTTAACGTACTTTTTATCCCTGTGATTCCAGCCTTTTTTCTTTTTTTATTACAACTGAAATGGAAAATATCAGGGCTGCTATAAGTACTTAGTTTTTTACCATCTCAGCAAATCATAACTCAAGCAAGGTTTCGAGTAACGAAGTATATTATTTCCTTTCTTAGCTGAACATAAGGAACAAAGAATGCTAAAAAAATGGGAGGACCTGGCCATTATGAAAGCTGTCACGTATCAAGGACCAAAGAAAATACAGGTGAACGAAGTAGAGGATGCAAAATTAGAGAAAAAAGATGATGTGATTGTCAAGATTACATCTACTGCAATTTGTGGATCTGATTTGCATTTATACCAAGGAAATTTCCCATTGCCTCCTGGATACATTATTGGCCACGAACCGATGGGGATTGTAGAAGAAGTAGGACCCGAAGTCACGAAGGTAAAAAAGGGGGATCGTGTGATTATCCCTTTTACTGTTGCATGTGGTCATTGCTTTTATTGTGAGCATGAGATGGAAAGCCAATGTGATAACGCGAATCCCCATTACGATTCAGGAGGATACTTTGGTTATTCCGAGAAGTTTGGTAACCACCCAGGTGGTCAAGCTGAATATTTAAAAGTCCCTTTTGGAAACTTTACTCCCTTTGTGATCCCAGAATCATGTGAACTAGAAGATGAATCATTGCTTTTTTTATCCGATGTTCTTCCAACTGCCTACTGGAGTGTAGTCAATGCAGGAGTCAAACCAGGGGATACTGTTATCGTGCTTGGTTGCGGGCCTGTTGGGTTAATGACGCAAAAATTCGCCTGGATGAAAGGGGCAAAGCGCGTAATTGCGATTGATTATTTAGATTATCGAATGAATCATGCCAAAAAAATGAACAATGTGGAGGTCTTTGAATTTACAAAGTATCCAGATATGGGGGAACATTTGAAAGAAATCACCCATGGAGGAGCAGATGTCGTCATTGATTGTGTAGGAATGGACGGGAAAAAATCCCCCCTGGAGTTTCTTGAACAAAAATTAAAATTGCAAGGTGGAACCCTTGGCCCGATTCAAATTTCCACAAAAGCTGTGCGCAAATATGGAACGGTCCATTTAACAGGTGTTTACGGGGGCAACTATAATGTGTTTCCGATGGGGGCATTTTGGGTGAGAAATATTAATCTGAAAATGGGACAGGCACCAGTCATCCATTTTATGCCTGAATTATTTAAAAGGATAACAAATAATGAGTTTGACCCGAGAGAGATTATTACACATAAACTGGCCCTTGAAGATGCAAGTCATGGTTATCAAATTTTTAATAATCGTGAAGACGACTGTATAAAGGTTGTATTAAAGCCGTAAATTTTGTTCTACTGATGCCTTTTTAATCTGTACATTCACTCATTTTATCCCCACAGCTAAATAAATTGTTGTTTTACAAAACATCCCGATAAGCCGAGAAGGGGCTCAAATCTTATTCAGGATTTGCGCCCTGCTTAGTTATGAAAAATAACTAAAAAATGAAGTACCTAACCAATTCGAAAATGATAACCCCCACAACTATACCAAGTATGAAAATCAACCATTTCGAGGCATTGTGTCCTACCCACTGGTGGTATGTCTCTCTCTCTTTCTTTAGTCATCCAGCCCGATTGACGCACAACTATTTAGGCGTTACCCCAAGAAAATATTGTTCAATCTCTTCAGGCAACTCTTCAACTGCGAGAACCTTTAATCTTTTAGTACCCGGTGTAGTCATAACCATATATGTTTTTTGGTTATATTCAAACAGAGTAAACTGACTTATCCTATTGGGAGAGTTACCCAAGTCATTAATGAAATCGAAATCCTCTTTTTTAAAATATGACTCATACCCCTTCAACATTACATTTTGGGCTTCATCAAAATCATCCGCAAATGAAATGGTTTGATATAATTCAAGAGAATTCTTTGGTGTGAAAAAGAAAATATAGTATATTGCCATACCAACAATTAAAACCGATAAGATAGTAAAAGACATCCACCTTTTTAAGTTTTTATTAATCGTCCCCAATCCCCCTATAATCCATTAAATGGCCCGATTCTGGAACAATACTATGCCGCAAACGCGATTGTTTGAAGTGAAATCTATAGACAGGTTCTATTTAATTATAAATCATTAGACCAACCTGCGTACCTTGTTTATTTCCAATAAATGAAACTTATCAGTCATTAAGAACGTATAAGTATTTAATCAAGGACATTCAAAGAGAGGAGGATTTCTGTATGCCTACTTGTCAAAACTGCGGTAAAAAATGGTCTTGGTTTGATTCAATAAAAAAATTATTAACATTCCGTAAAAGTATGAAATGTAATCATTGCGGAAAGATTCAATATCAAAGTGCATCTTCTAGAAATATAACTTCTTTACTTGTTTTATTTCCAATTATCACGATTCCATTTTCTATAATGTTTAATTTATCCTTAACTTCTGCATTATTATTAGAACTTGCTTTAATACTCGTGGTTCTATTTGTAATGCCATTGTTCTTGAAATTAACTAATATAGAAGAACCATTATGGTGAAAGATGGAGGCAGTGAATCCCATCAGTCTCTTTTTATTTTTCCCCTATCAACATTATTGATTAACAGAGCCAATTAAAAAAAATATTACCTCTATTTAAACCACACTCCTTATCACCTGGATACTAACATATTTCTCCATTTATCTTATCTAATCTCGATTATCTAGAGAGTTAATACATTTTTCTTCACTGTGTTTTGTTTCACTTTCAACAATATCTGTAACACCAGCAGAAGATAGTTTATCCTTTTCACAGAATTGATTAACTTGTTTTCCCTTTTTGGTGATACCATAATAATAGGTCACATCTGGTTCGTCTTTGAAGATAACCATATAATGACCGTGATAAAAATCTTTATTAATAATATGCTTCGGCTCTACATAATGCGATTCTTCTATATCGTTCTCCGTATATCCTTTTCCCTCTAAATATTTCGGAACTTTTTTATCTGCTATATAGTTTGTATAAGGATTACCGTTATTTAGCACATAAAAGAAACCAAATGGAAGTGCCATGATAATAACTATAATTAAAACCAAAGCAGACCACATAACTTTTTTCTTCATCCTTTTTCCCCCTCACCCAGAGCAACATTCTGTCCAGATTGTTGAATTCAAAGATCCCATTCTCTCAAATCAACACTAATCTTTAGAAGTGAGAATTTCTCTTAATGCCACTTCCAATTTTGGGTATTGAAAAGTATAAGCGGCATTCAAAGCTTTTTCCGGGACGGCTTTTTGACCACAAAGGAGCATTTCACTCATTTCGCCTAACAATGCTTTCATCGCAAAGCTGGGAACGGGGAACCAATGGGGGCGATGAAGGACATGAGCAATCGTTTTGCCGAAGTCATCCATTCTCTTTGGTTCAGGTGCTGTTACATTTAGGGGGCCTCGGATAGAGGATTGTTCAATCGCTAGTGCGATTATTCCCGCTACATCATCCACGTGAATCCAGGATACCCATTGTTTTCCTGACCCAATCCTCCCTCCGACCCCCAGCTTATAGGGCAAAGACATAAGTGGAAAAGCTCCGCCTGTTTTTCCGAGAACAATGCCAAAGCGAGCATATACGGTGCGCACTCCCCATTTTTCCGCTTCGGAAGCTAGCTCTTCCCATGTTTGGACAACTGTTGCTAGAAAGTCTCTCGCATTCGGGTCCGCTTTCTCTGTAAAGGTTGCGGTTTCGGACATGCCGTAATAGCCAATGGCAGAGGCATTCACAAGCACGCTTGGCTTGGGATCTAGTTTTTCGATGATCCGTAAAACTTCCTTTGTGGCTGTGATTCGGCTTTGAAGGATTCGTTGCTTCTTTGCTTTTGTCCATCTTAATCCATTAATCGATTCTCCGGCCAAGTTCACAAAAGCATCCACCTTGTCCAATTGTGTTTCCGGTTGACTGTTGGGGGTTAACCATTCGACATATTGGACTTGATTGGTTGACTGAATTTTCGAAGAATCCCTCGTTAAAATCGTCAGTTGATGTCCTTGGGCTAGAAGTTGCTTTTGCAATACCTGTCCAACAAAGCCGCTACCTCCTGCGATGACAATATGCATGCCATTTCTCCTTTCTTGGATGAATATATTTCTGTTACATGTTCACAGTATTTCAATCACTTTTGATGGTTAAAGCTTCTTTGTATACCTTCTGAAAAGGAAGCTTGTGCTCAAGAGCTACTCGCTTCACATCTTCATATTCGGGTAAGGCACGGATGATGTTTCCGTCTTTAATCGCTTGTTTAATGCGGATGGGGCCATATGGCGTATCCACTGTGACGAGCTTTCTTTCTAAAATGGTCCGAGCAGATGAAGAGCTTCGCACACCAAGAGTGGTCGTTTCCTCTAGCAAAATATTGGTTAAGGCGGATTCGAGTGCTTGAGGTGCAAGGGTCGTAAGTAAAACTCCTGGCCGACTTTTTTTCATATATATAGGAGTGTGATAGACATCTAGAGCACCTGCATTCAAAAGCCTTTCCATTGTAAATCCAAGTGCCTCTCCAGTCATATCATCCATTTGACATTCTAAAATGGAGATGGCCTCATGCTGATTCACGTTAGAGACTTTTTTTTTACCTCTTCCCCAATCATAATTCGCAGTACATTTGGACGATTCGGGATATCTCGTGTTCCAGCGCCATATCCAATGGCCTCAACCTTCATCGCTGGCAATGTGCCAAAATCATCTGCTTGGCTCACCACAATTGCAGCCCCTGTAGGTGTCGTTAATTCATAGGATAACTCTGTTGGTGCAATCGGAATATTTTTCATCATGTCAAGTGTTGCCGGTGCTGGAACCGGAAAAATACCGTGGGCACAACGAATACTTCCAGATCCAAGTGGAACATGCGCGGAGACGACCTTTTCAATCTCCAACTCTTCTAGAGCAATTGCTGTGGCGACAATATCGACAATTGAATCTACGGCACCCACTTCATGAAAATGAACACTTTCTACGGGCATATTATGGATTTTCGCTTCCGACTTGGCAATCGGCGCAAAAATCTGTTTACTTCGTTCTTTCACACCCGGAGCCAATTCAGACTCCTCAATTAATTGAAGAATATCTGCATAGCTGCGATGGTGGTGGCCGTGCCCATGATCATGACTATGGGAGTCGTGGTGATGTTCATGACCGTGATCAGGATGATGATGGTGATCATGAAGATGAGAATGATCGTGATGATGGTGATGCTCATGAGAATGGGAATGTTCGTGATCATGATGATGGGTATGCTCGTCCTCTTCTAAAAGAACATCAAATTTCGTTGAGCTAATGCCTTCTTTCATCACTTTTCTTCTATTTAACTGATAGCCTTGGACGTTCAATTTCTCTAATTCTTGTCGAATGTTTTCAAAAGAGGCCCCTGCGTCGATCAGGGCGCCTACCATCATATCTCCACTAATTCCTGAAAAACAATCAATATAAAGGGTTTTCATCTATTATTCTCCTCTACTTCTATTATAAAAATATGTACGACATATTTGTTCTGAGAGCTTCTCTAACATACTTTCGGCGTTTTCCATCGCTTCCTCAAGCTTCATGGGACCATTGACTATGCTATAAATGCCAATCACCCCGTAAGGATAAAGAGTTTCAATCTTTTCTCCAACTGAGCCTGCAACAATGATCGTGGGGATCTGTTGCTTTTTTGCCATTTCCGCCACTCCCATTGGGGTCTTCCCAAAAGCTGTTTGGAAATCCACTTGGCCTTCCCCCGTAATCACGAGATCAGCACCAACAAGTTTTTCTGCTAGATTCGTATAATCGAGCACAACATCAATTCCCCTTTTCATTTCGGCTGGAAAAAATGCCTGAAAAGCGCCACCGATCCCACCTGCTGCCCCAGCACCTGGACGTTCGTGAACACGGATATTCGTTGTATTTTCAATCAAGTCTGCCCAATGGGAAAGGTTTCGATCAAGAGTTGCAACCATCTCTGGCGTGGCCCCCTTTTGTGGACCAAACACATGACTAGCCCCATTTTCACCAATGAATGGATTATCGACATCCGAGGCAATTAAAAACTGACTTTCTTGGATTCTTTCATCTAATTCATCGGTTATAACTTGAGCAATTTTACAAAGCTCTCCTCCACCGTAATCAATCTCATTTCCCTTATCATCTAATAGCTGTAAACCAAGTGCTTGCAGCATTCCTGCTCCACCATCATTCGTTGCAGAGCCGCCAAGGGCTAAGACAAAATGGCGATATCCCAAGTCCAATGCTTTTTTAATTAATTCTCCCGTACCGTATGTAGTCGCTTTCAAGGGATTTCGCTCAGAAGTTGCGATTGTATGTAAACCAGAGGCACTAGCCATTTCAATCACACATGTTTGCTGGTCTCCCAGCACACCAAACTTCGCCTGCACAGGTTGGCCAAGTGGGCCTGTGACCGTCATATCTATTTCCCGCCCATTAGTCGCGGCAACAAGATTTTCCATCGTTCCTTCTCCACCATCGGCAACCGGAACTAACACGGTTTCGACATGTGCATAAGCCTTCTTTACACCCCGTTCAATCGATGCCGCTGCTTCTTTGGCACTAACGCTCCCCTTAAAGGAATCTGGAGCAATAACAATTTTCATATGATTTTCCTCCTGAAGGCAATGTTTCACTTCCTTCTATTATAATCTACAATCAGATGCAAAAGAAGGCGTATTTTACAAATTTGGCCAGCTGTTGAAAAGCTGGTTAATAAATTCATTTACACTTTGCAACTCTTACGACAACTATCTAATCTCACTCCACAACTTACCCCTTAGCATAAAAGAAAGAGCACCATTCTGGGATCTACTTTTTTAATGTTCCTTCGCTTTTTCGTACATCCAGCACACTTTGGATCTACGTTTTTGCGGTTCCTTCGCTTTTTCGTACACCCAAGCACACTTTGGATCTACGTTTTTGATCTTCCTTCGCTTTTTCCTACATCCAAGCACACTTTGGATCTACGTTTTTGATCTTCCTTCGCTTTTTCCTACATCCAAGCACACTTTGGATCTACGTTTTTGATCTTCCTTCACTTTTTCGTAAATCCAAGCACACTTTGGATCTATTTTCGCTACCGAGTTGCGCCGATTCAGCAAACTGACATTACGGAATAAAAACTAAGTTAATTTTAACGGTACCAATTTGAATCAAAATCTAATTCAAGCATTTTTCCCAATCGAATCCCGAAATCTATAAAGTATGCTCCTTTTGCCGTTAACATCTTTCCGTCCGTGACCAATGGTGCATCTATGTAATTCGCTTCATCAAAAACACCAATAAGATCCCGCTGCTCCCGAGTAAACCCAACTGTATAACGATGCGTATGAAGAGCACCCGCTTTTGCCAATAAGAACGGAGCACTCGAAATCGCAGCTACTACTGAATTACATTCTATAACCTGACGAATGAATGAGAACAGCTGTATTTCATCTTTTAAATGACCAATATCATCACATCCAGGTAGCACAAGGCAATTTAACTCATTTACATCGACTTGTTTAATAGTTGATGTTGGAACACATATTAATCCCGCCTCACCTACTACTTGATCTTCATTCAGACCAATTGTTTCAATCTCCTGATTGCCCTGCTTTAAAACGGATAAGGTAACAGATAGTTCATATTCGCTAAAATGATGGTACAAGAGTATACCTGTTTTCAAAATAATCTCTCCCCCTCTCTATTCAATTAAATGCCTATATAAAACGAGACTAGTTTGATCATATTCCATTCTTGCACCTTTCATGCGATATGTAACCTTTCATCAGTGCAACGCAACAAAGTTATCATTACGGGTTTAAAGAGCAATTGGATTAAGAGAACCCATTGCCCTTTGGAGTCATTAGGAATTATGCTTCTTTTTCTTTATAAAGAAGCATGGCGTCGCAATCAAAAATAGTCATCTTAAATTGCACGTCGACAATTTCAATAGATGGATTTTTTATAAATTCATTGACCTTCTGATCTAAACTAGGCATGCTTAAAGACCTAAATGTTTTAATTTGCAAGTATAGCCCTCCTTTTTATTTTCCCCACGTAAAGAGCTTTATAATGACCGAGGACTATCAGCAAGTGTATTGGCAAGAATGAGGTAGATTAATAAAGAAGCGGGTATGACAAAAATGAATAGTAGTCTGATCAGAAAAGATGAGCACCCAAAAAACTCTGCGATTCCTCCGCAAACGCCATATAAGGACCGATCTGTTGAGGATTTCCTTAGTTTTTTATTATTCATCTACATCCCTCCATCTATTTTTCTGCCACAATCATAAAGCGCTTAGAATTTGTTCGGATGCCTTTTTCCGTTTGATTGTTTTCAATAAATTGATGCAGAATCTCAAAATCTCTCTTATCTTGACCAAAATTTGGGATAATAGGAGTATGTGTCAGTAAGAAGATCAGATCTTCCGGTCGCTGATAATATTCGATCGCATCATATTCAAATGTGCGAACGGTAGAGAAACCGGCCTTTTTAAGCTCTTGGGCATATTTTTCTTTTAATTCTCCATCTTTTTTATGGAAAGATTGCCCACGGCCAAATGCCTTTTTAAGATTGGTCTTATCGGCTTCACTTACTTGCTGCGTTAAAAAGACGCCTTTCTTTTTTAATACTTTTGCAACCTCTATCGAGTCAAAAGGCGCATGACAACAGGAGATGATATCGAAAAAACCGTCGGGAAACTGTATACTCTTGGAAGACATTTGGAAAAGTCGAACATTCCTTACATTTGTACTCCTTAGATTGGCTTGGGCTTTTTCTAACATCCCACTTGAAAGGTCTATTCCAACAACAAGAAGGAGGCAGGAAGCGATTTTCAAAACATTTTCTCCACCGCCAGTACCGATATCTAAAAGAATTTCCTTCCCTTCACACCTTTTCCTGACTTCCCCATAAAAGTCCCACTTTACGTCTTCAGAACGACATTTTACTTTACTAAAATCCCACCCATTCACCCTTCCAATTTCATCATAAAATTGCTCATATTGAAATTCGCGCATTTAATTATGCCACTCTAACAATTCAATTCTATTTCCGAAAGGATCATGGATATAAATTCTATTTGCTCTAGGAAGATTTTCGTCGACAATATAGTCAACTTCACAATCGGATAAATATTGCTTTAACGCTTCTAAATTTTCTACTTCAAACGCGGGGTGCGCTTTCTTAGCTGGAACAAATGGTTCCTCTGTGCCGATATGGAGTTGAATCCCATCCATTGCAAACCAAGCGCCACCCCGTTTTCGAAGTGTCTCGGGCTTCTCGATTTCCTTAAATCCTAAAATACCAGAATAAAATTCTCTCGCCAGCTCCTCCGACTCCTTTGGTGCAGCCAATTGGACATGGTCAATTTTTTTAAAGGTAAATGACATTGCAATCCCTCTCCCTTTTCCTTTTACTCTAAGTATACAGACTTTTCGTTGCAAATTATAGTTGCGTCTATACTTGTACTAAATAGGATTTTAGCGGGAAATACGTTCTTTCTTAAAAGAAATTCTCATGCTACACTCAATGTATACGTTTAAACTTAAGGGGGCTCCGATATGCTCTTATTAACAATTGTCCTCATCATTGGCTAGTTACTATTATTAATATTTTGAAATCCCATATAATCAAAACAAGACCATCATTGATCAAAACGAAGTTCTGATCGAAACTTTAGAAAAATTAAGCGAAGAATATAGAAAAACAGAAGAATAAATGTATTTTTCACTTTATATGAGTTTAAAGGCTGTTGAGAAAGTCTCAACAGCCTGAATATCAGCTTTTTGCCATTAATTTGGTTTGTCTATCCAACTCACCTATTATGAAGACTAACAAGGGTACTTTATATACCATCTATTTAAGCGATCCTCTCATCACCCCGCCGATAATCCATTTCTGTGCGAAAATATACACAATAATCATTGGCAGCATCGCCATTAAATAGGAAGCAAAGGCTAAGTTATAATTTGTACTAAATTGCCCTTGGAAAGCATATTGCACTAATGGCAAGGTATATTGACTTGTGTCACCCAAAATAACAAGTGGCAGCATAAAGTCATTCCAAGCAAATAATGCTGTTAAGATCGCCACGGTGGCATGCATTGGCTTCATAATTGGGAAAATAATCTTCCAGAATACCTGCCAAGTCGTTGCCCCATCAATATGGGCAGCCTCTTCCAATTGGACTGGTATCGACTTCAGAAAGCCCACATACACAAACACATTAAAAGCCAACTGCATAACGACATTAAGAAAAGCTAAACCAATTAAATTGTCCATACCTAACATACTCGTCTGCTTAACAATTGGCAGCATGATAATCGGAAATGGGATAAACATGGCACTGATAAAATAAAGATAGAGAAACTTATAAAATTTCTTATGCATATTTCTAGCAATCGCGTAGGCTACAAGGGAATGAGTTAATAATACCAAAACAACCGTGATAATGGTGACGACGGCACTGTTCGTGAATGCCCTAAAGAAATTGGTCACCTCAATAGCAGTAAAGAAGTTAGACAGTGACCAAGACTCTGGTAAGGCCAACAAGTTCCCAGACATTTCTTGTGGTGTTTTAAACGCAATAACGATAGTCAAGTATAATGGAAAGAAAATAAATATGGAGCCAAGAATCAATAATGATGTCACTTTCCAACTCTTTTTTCCCATCATGTTACTTCTCCTCCCTTCGTTCAAGTACACGTAATTGAAGCACAGAAATGACAACAATTACGATAAAATAGATAACAGCATTTGCCGATTGGTAAGCGAATTCCCCGCCTTCGAAACCACCTCGATAGATCAATAAAGAGATCGATTCGGTTGCTTGACCAGGTCCTCCACCAGTTAAGGCCATCACTTGATCGAATGCCATTAAGAAGTTCTTCATCGCCACAACCATATTGATCGTGAAGAATGGAGCAATAAGCGGGAAGGTGATTCTCCAGAACTTTGCCCATGATCCAGCTCCATCCATATCGGCAGCCTCATATAATTCATTGTCAATCGTGGATAAACCTGCCAAATATAACAGTGTATTAAACGCTGCCGACTGCCATACTGCCAAAATAACGACACCGATCCAGGCCCAATCAGGATTTCCTAATATATTGAATGACAGGAATTCAATTCCTAAGCCACTGCCCAGATCAGGCAGTAAGTGCGTAAATATAAATTTAAAGATATAACCAACAACTAACACACTTAATATAAATGGTAAAAAGTAAACGGCACGTAATGTTTTGCGTAGCTTAATATTTGCATTAAGTCCCAACGCAATTAATAAACTGACAATATTCACTAGTATCGTTGCTGTGATGGCAAATTGGAAGGTAAAGCCATATGCGCTTAAGGCACGTCCATCCTTAAATACGTTAAAATAGTTACTAAGGCCGACAAAATCCCAAGTCCCATATCCTTTATAGTCTGTAAAACTATAAAATATCCCTAATAACGCCGGGAATGTATGAAAAGTGAAAAATATTATAAATGCTGGAATAACCATAAATAGGTAGGTGCGATTTTTTTTCGCCAAAATACTCTCTCCCTCGTCATTCTTTATTAGGAAAAACTCGATCTATGGAGGATATGAACGACCACCCCCACCCATAGATGAGTGGAATGGCTTATCGATATCCCTGACCTGTTATAAGGAAGGCATAAAGAAAACACCTTCACCTCATGCAAGTTTTCCCTTCTTTATGTTAAAAGCTAGTCACTCTCTGCTGTCACTTGCTTATATAACGGGAAATACTAGCCCCGACTTCTAACGATTGATGATTTTATCCCACTCGGCATCTAATTTCTTTAATGCTTGTTCTTTATCTTGTCTAATTAGGAATTCTTGAATGAGGTTTTCCTCACCCATCCCAGCTGGATAAAAGTGATCAGGGAAGCTTGTTAAACGCTCTTCTTCGAAATTCTTGTTGATCCATTCAAATGCTGGATCTTCTTGCAATACCCCTTGGAAAGCGGAGAACGCCTTCTGATCTTCAATATAGCGCTGAGCAATTTCATGATCAGCCAAAAATTCTATAAATTTTAATGCTTCTTCTTTATGATCTGATTCTTCATCCACTGTTAACACAACATCCACACCGGAGACTAAGTCATTTTCTTCAGCAATATTACTGGCAGGTAAGACGAAGGTTCCTACTTCCAGATCAGGATTGACAGTCAGAATATCGGGGATTGCCCAGTTACCTTGCAAGTAGAATACCCCTTCCCCTTTGGCAAATGCCGTATTCCCGTCATTGTAGTCAATACCGAAGTTATCGGGACGGCCATATTTTAATAGCTCTAATGCTTTGTCTGCTACCTCATCATAATCTTCTACAAAGCTTGCTTGTCCTGCATCTTTTTGCTCGGAAAAGTCTGTTGCTACTAAGTTACCTGCCAAACCATTCCATAAAGGCATCGCAGTCCAGGCTTCTTGTAATGTAAAATTAATCGGTATTTCACCAGCTTCTTGTGCTATCTCCAAAGCCTCTATAAACTCATCCCATGTTTCTGGAATCTCAATTCCCAGTTCGTCTACCTTTTGTTTATTAAAAATGACCGTATTAGCGTTCGTTGCATAAGGAACTCCATATACTCCCTCTACATCAGAACCAACTAATAGATTAAGAGTTTCCAAGTAAGAAGTTTGTACATCCTCAAGAACTTCTGCATTAGTAAAATCATGAAATATGCCTGCTTCCGCTAATTCGCCATAGGTAGCATTTCCACCTAGCGACATCACATCTGGAATTTTGCCTCGAACCAATTTTGTTTTGAGTACAGTTTCTGCTTCTGGCGGAGCTTCTAATTCAACCTTGATATCTGGATTCTGACTTTCGAATTCTTTGATTAATTCCTTGTATATCCCTATACTTTCTGATTTATTTGAAAAGAATTCCAAAGTCACTGCTCCGTCTATATCTTTATTGCTTCCACAACCCGTCAGCAATAAAGAAACTCCCAGTCCCAGAGCTGCTACTCCTTTTGTTATCTTGCTCATACTAAACCCTCCACCATTTATTATTCACTCTTCGTAAACGTTTACGTAACCCATAGAATGATTTACCTAGGATAATGCTTTTACACTTTGCCTTTCCACTATTTTATGTGGGAATATATAACTTTTCACAGGTACATTGGTTTCTAACATTTGAAATACCAATTCTGCTGCCTTTTTTCCCATTTCTACTGCAGGCTGGGAAACTGTAGTGAGTGCCGGTGTACTCATCTCCGCTATTCTAAGATTATCATACCCAATAACAGATAATTGTTTCGGTACAGAGATATTCCTGTTATAGGCGGCAGATAACACACCTAGTGCTACTTCATCACTAGCAGCAACTACAGCTGTCATGTCTGGGAATTGATCGATTAATTGAGAAAAGCCCTTTACCCCCTCTTCAAAATTAAACCCTATCGGTACAATCCATTCGTCTTTCACCGGTAATTGATAGGTGTTCATTGCCATGATAAAACCATCAATCCGCGGCTGACCAGCTATAATATCACTTCTGCTGCCACTCACCATGCCAATTTTCCGATGGCCTTTTTCAATCAAATATTCGGTAGCACTATAGGCGGCATGACGGTCATTTACTTTCACATGTGGAATAGGAAAATCATATGATTCAGTGGACAATAAAACAACTGGTTTGTTGGTATCCTTGATGATCTGATAATGATCTTGTGTGAAAACTTCACTCGTAAAAACAATACCATCGACCTGTTTTTCCTGTAGCAATTGTAAGTATTTTTGCGTTTTTTCACCTTTCGATTCTGTATGACAAACAATCACACTGGACCCATATTCATGGGCAGCTTGTTCAATACCTTGAATAAACTTTGACATTAGCATACTAGAAATTTGCGGCACTAAAACGCCAATTGTATGTGTACGTTTACTAATCAACCCTCGAGCTATCCCATTAGGATGATAACCTAATTCTTGTATTACCTGCAGAACCTTTTCTTCCGTTTCCTTCGTATAACCAGGCTTATTGTTTAGAATTCTAGAAACGGTAGCAATCGACACATTGGCCTTTTTAGCTACGTCTTTAATGGTAATCGTCATCTTCTATACTCCTTCACCACAGCGTAAACGTTTACGTCGATATTAACATGAACAGAAAAGGATTTCAATTAAAAGTTTGTTACCGTATGTCTCAACAACTCTAGCGATAGTACCATCAAATACCTTCTGCTGGCTGCACTGCCGCCTATTACTCATTAACCTTTTACCAGTAAATGCAACCTTATCAATTTCCTTTTTTGATAACTTTATTTTTGACAATACATTAGCTATACGTCAGGTACATAGCAGCACAACAATATAATCAATGGATTTATCTTTTCAATTCATAATAGACAAATTCTTTATCATCTGATCGGCCAGATTCCTTAAATCCTAAGTTCTTAAATACCTTTGTGCTTATATTATTTTTTTCATCTATTCCTGCATAAAAAACATCCACCTTATGACCAATAATTGTGTCCGAATTGGTGATTAAATCAGTCAAGACAAGTGTACCATTCCCTTTATTTATTTGGTTGGGCTCTACTGCAATCGGATTAACGCCCAAAACCAATCTTTCACTATCATCCCTAAAATAATTAAGTATCAAGAATGCAATCACCTCATTATTAATTTCCACCACTTTAAAAAAATCTGCAATATTAGATCCTTCCTTTGGATGCTCCTTGTACCAACGGTAT
The DNA here is from genome assembly GCF_018332955.1 of Lederbergia ruris. Taxonomy (NCBI): domain Bacteria; kingdom Bacillati; phylum Bacillota; class Bacilli; order Caryophanales; family Bacillaceae; genus Lederbergia; species Lederbergia ruris. Next base: position 77,976 of record NZ_BORB01000008.1, on the reverse strand, counting down.
TGTTCAGATGCAGGTTCATTAAAAAAAGCATATTTATTAATTAAATGGGCGTTTTTACTAAAATTGGCTAATATCCAAGAGTCTATTTCCTTATCCACATTTGGATCATAATCTCTCCATTTCAACATTCCCATCCCCCACTAATTTTAGATTTTTACCCTTCTGTACTAGTGTCAAAATTATTATCTACTCCATTAAGTCATCTATTACTATAGCAGTGCGAATGTTCATCTTCTCGTACAAAGTCAAAACAGGCTCCTATGGAAAGTAGAAAGCTAAAGCTTCCGCCAGAAGTATCCTTTCTTCATTTATTGAGCTAATGCACACGAAAAACTTCCACCATCGCTGAAACGACTCGTAAAACTCGTATTTTCGAGTTACAACTTGGCGACAGTGTATTACTAAATGGATGGAGCAACATCATACATATCTATCAGAATATTATAATACAATATGAACAATGCTGAAACATACAAAAAGTCGGCTGAAAAACTAAAGGGGGAGAATAATCGTTGAAAAGAAGGCGCTTACTAGTTGTTTTAGGTCTTTTATTATGCATGATGCTATTCGTTGGATGTTCAGAAAAAGGAAGCTCGAATAACACAGAGAATAACAAGGGCAATGCGAGTGAAAATAATTCGTCAGATGGAGGAAATAACTCAGAGAATGAACCAAAAGAAGAAATCACGATGCGTTTCTGGTATCCAGGTGATCATGAAGCAGTTGAAGAACGATTGAAAGAAGTTTTCCCACATATTACATTTGAATGGGAGGATATTCAAGTAGTCAATGCGTATAAGGAAACGATTGAGGAGCAAATTGCAAAACAGCAACTTCCAGATATTATGATTTTAACAGACTATAGTTTAAGTGTGTTAAAAGGATATGACATGCTTTTTGATTTAACACCGTTCATTGAAAAGCATGAACTAGATACGAGTGATTGGCCAGATTATCGAATCAAAGCGATGCATGCACATAAACCTGATGATGATGGAATTTATTCATTACCTGGTCAGTTAACATACCACGGGTTGGCGTACAATAAAGAAGTGTTCGATAAGTTCGGTGTACCGTATCCGACAGATGATATGACCTGGGAAGAAGTCATTGATCTCGCACGCAAAGTAACAGGTGAGCGAGATGGAACACAGTACCGCGGATTAGACATTGCACTGGACCCGCAAATGGTCGGGATGCTTGATGATTGGCTTGTGAATGCAGATGATGAAGTACATTTTGAAAACCGTGAAGATGTCAATAAAGTACTTTCTTTAATAAGAGAAGTCGCGTCTATTCCCGGGAATATCCCAGATAATGGAAAAGAGGATTTCTTTGATCCATGGAGCTACGGGATTTATAATGAGCGAAATGTTGCGATGGCCCTACATGCACGTTATATTGCTAAAGGGTTAGCAGAGTCGGCTGAGGAAAGTGATATGGACTTTGACTTTGTAAGTTGGCCAATTTTAGATAAAGACAACCCAACTCAACCATATACTGACGGTACTTTCTATGCGATCTCACCATATTCTGAATATCCTGATGAAGCATTTAAAGTAATTGAATATTTAATTTCAGATGAATGGATTCAGGACAGCGATCCACTTGATTACAATATGGAAATTCTTAAAAACAAGAATATGGAAGCATTTACGCGTCATCCATTAAATGTTCCTGATGGCAGAGCTTCTGAGCATCAAGTAACAGGTAGATGGTTATTTGGTAAAACGGCAAATAAAATTATTTATGAAGGTATTGATATCAATACCGCGATTCGAGAGGCTCAAGAAGAGGCCGAAACAATAATTAAAGACGCTAAAGGTTCGGATTAAGAAAATAAATGCAAGTGAAAGCAATGGCGTATTTTTTAGCCATTGCTTTTTTCCTTGACTTCTTTGTTGTAACCGTCGAATTTTATCGCATGCATCCCTGCAGAATTGGTCAGTGTGACTTTCACCGTATCATCAGATGCCTCTTCCTATTTCCGCAAAGCAAGGCAAATCATCAGTACTAGAACAAAACATATAGTTACCGACAACTTCCATCGCTAAAGTAATGGGTTTCCAGAATATGTAGAGTCCATATCGCTCTCTAGCGCATTTCTCAACAATACTCTTATCTTTCTCACCGGCACGGGCAGGCGTTCTTTTAGAACCTTAACGAGCGTATTGCATTTAGAATGAAAGAGGAGAGCTTTATGGATAACGCTATTTTAAAATAATCTGCTCATATTTTTGGTATTTTTCCAAATCCTCAATGGTCTCAAGGTACAAATTTGGAATAGGAGGGAGTTCGTCTAGGGCAAAAAATTGGGCGTGTGATGTTTCATCCGTTTCCTCAAGAAGCTGACCAGGCCATTGCTCGACTAAAAATACCACCGCAAACATTTTGTTTTTATCGCCGTATCCATTGGTATATTCATAGTTTGGCCCTGTGTACATAGCAATTGGCTTAGCCGAAATCAATTCAAGGCCTGTTTCTTCTTTCACTTCCCGTATAAGACAATCCATAATAGATTCATGCAACTCAAGTCCACCTGCTGGCATCACCCATTCTCCATTATCTTTTCTTTTGACAAACAAGATCCTTCCTTCTGCATCTTGTATAACCGCTCTAACGGCAGGGGCTATCAACATCCGCGAGCCAACCTCTTTTCTCAGTTTCCCTAAATACGAATCCTCCCAACTAATGGACATCTCCATCCCCCCATTACCTTTTCTTTAGGTTACCATACAGTAGAGAAAGCCACAATCAATTATGTGAAGATTCACTTATTTAACTAAAGAAATATTTTCGGTTGTTTTAACAGAGGTCGTTTCCTAGCCGTGGGTTTGCTGATTCAACGACTGTAACCGAATGGCTTAAAAGGGAAAATATTGATTAAAGTATTCAAGACCATATAAACGTACCATTCAAATGGGAGGATTGCTCACTCTATATAGTTGCATTAAGCAGGAAAATAAGAAAAAACGTTAATAACAGGAAAATCCATCTAGTTTTGATAATTCCGTCATCTTCTTATGGTATAATAGTTTCAGGCAATAAGATCGACTTCTCAAGGGAGGGTGGCTCACTTCTGTTACTCGTTGCTTGACATGGATCATGTCACAGCGAGAAAGGAGGTGAGGCCTATGTCCACTTTTCAGGTGCTTACCTTACTGTTCGCATTTGGGATGCTTGTGGCATTTATTATGTCTGATAGGCATAAGTAAGACCTCCCCACTGAGTCGGAGTCTCTTTTGGGAGGTCTTACCTAATCCAAAGAGCCGCCCCCTTTGACGGGGTTCGGTCTATTGCTGACCGCTGATATACCCGTATCGGCGGTCTTACTATTATATGCGTTACCGCAGTTTCTATATACATTATACCACAAATTTGGTGTTTAAACACGATGATTTCTCCGATTATTTTTGATACTAATAGGGATAACCCCAATATTTCAAAATGGATTCCTTAACCCATGTTTACCGATTACTTGATCATTACTTTTAGTTACAACTTCATTATATACTTCCTGTTGTATATAGAGATACCGACTAACTCCCAATTCTAGGCTGCCAATGACGGATAATCTAATAATAGAACTAGTATTACGTGACAAGGGTAGCATGACTGCCCCTTGCCGTTTTTAGGAAGCAAGCTTTTTATCTATCAATCTTCCCTGAGCCAGCAGCCATGAAGGATTCTATTTCCTCTACGCTGAACGGGCTGCAATCTCCATGAACGGTGTGTTTCAACGCCGATGCCGCCGTGGCAAATTCAACGATTGTCTGTGCCTCTTTTTCTTCTAAAATACCATGCAGGATGCCTGCGGAGAATGCGTCCCCGCCACCTACCCGATCGACAATCGGATCCATTACATGCACACAGGATTCGTAATACTGTTCATTCATCCATAATGTTCCAACGAGAGTATGAGCACTAGCTGAATGAACCGTTCTTTTGGTTGAATAAAAGAGTTGGATATTCGGGTAAGCTTTTTGCATCTGTTGGTAGTAATCAATCAGTTCATCTTCGTTCCCCTTATACTCTTTCATTCCCAATAAATATAAGGCATCCATTTTTCCTGCTGAACAGAAATCCACATACGGCAGGATTTGACGGATCGTTTCTCCAGCTTCTTTTTGACTCCAGAGTTTGCCACGATAGTTGATATCAAAACTGATTTTCACCTCATGGTTTTTGGCGATCTGAATGCATCTCATCACTAATGCTTTCCAAGATTTGGATAAGGCTGGAGTGATTCCAGACAAGTGGAGAATGTCTACCTCTTCTAATAATGTCTCCATGTCCCATTCGAGAGTCGTCATTTCTGCAAAGCTGGAGTAAGCCCGATCATAAATGATACTGGCAGCCCGTTCTCCAACGCCGGCTTCCATATAATAGGTTCCTAAACGGTCCCCGCCAAACAATAAATGTTTGGTGGATACTCCATAACTATTCAAGTGTCGTTTGACGGCATGTCCAAGGGCATTGTCAGGAACTTTACTAGCGAAATATACTTCATGCGCAAAGTTTGCTAGTGAAATCCCTACATTCGCCTCTCCCCCTCCATAATGAGCTTGAAAATGATGGGCGCCTGACAAACGGATGCCTGTTTCCGTGGACAATCGCAGCATAATTTCTCCCAGAGTGACTACCTTTCCCATATCTCAGACTCCTTTAATAGCACGGAATTTTTCCATGTATCGGCGTGCCATTTCGGTTACCTTATCAAACTCTCCTGTTTTTGCGGGGGCTAGTAAATTCCCGCCAATACCTACAGTTATCGCCCCCGCGTTAAACCAATCTTCCATGTTTTCTAGATTAACACCACCTGTGGGCATAATATTCAAATGAGGCATTGGTGCTTTCAAGGCACTTACAATACTTGGACCATATGCACTTCCAGGGAATAATTTGATGATATCTACGCCGCTTTTTAAGGCAATCTGCATTTCCGTTATGGTCATGCAGCCTGGCAAATAAGGAATCTGATACAAATTGCAGATTTCTGCTGTATCCTGATCAAAGCTTGGGCTGACAATGTACTGAGCACCAGCCATGATGGCTAAACGCGCGGTTATCGCATCCAAAACAGTTCCTGCCCCGATCACTACTTCCGGTTGATTTTGATATGTTTCCACCAACTCACCAATCGCTTCATCTGCCTGAGGAACCGTAAAAGTTAGTTCAATCCCTTTCATTCCCCCTTTCACAATTGCATGGCTAGCTTTAAGAGCTTCTTCCTTCGTCTCACCCCGGACTACCGCGATCACGCCAGCTTGTTCTAAACGATTCAAAATAGTTACTCGTTGCATTGCCATTCTCCTTTTCAGTTTTAATGAGGCCAGTGACCCCCATTGACAATTTAAAAACAAAAAATATACTTGGTACAAGAATACATATCCTATATTTCAGGAAAGAAGGGACTTATTCTTTGAAAAAAACGGAGTTTATTATTCAAGATTTATTGAGCAAGATTTATCAAAAACAATTTCCAAATGGGAAACTTCCCGATCAGCGAACCTTAGCGGAAATGTATCAAGTGTCTCGCTATACCATTCAAGAGTCAATTAAAAACCTTAGTGAAATCGGTGTGATTAAGGTTATTCAAGGTTCCGGAATGTATGTTTACGACAACCTACAGAAAAATCCGTTAATCTTTAATTCACTGACCCGAACACCTTATGAACGCATTTCCTCAAGAATGATTGACATCTCCAAGGAAAGATCAACGCCAAAAGATGCACAGATCTTTCAGTTGGATCAATCGGAAGAAATATGGGTATTCCAACGTGTACGTATTGTCGATTTTAAGATAGAGCAAATTGAGGTATCTAAAATGCCTGTATCACTTTTTCCAGACCTCAGCAAAGAACATGTGGAACACTCTATTCAAGAGTATGTTCAAAGCCGCGGCTATAAGATTTCTCACTATATCACTAGCTATACACCCACCGCAGTGACCAAGGAACAAGCGAAACTACTCTTGTGTAAAAAGGGAACACCCGCTATGAAAATTGCCAATCGTTGTTTGCTGAATGATGGCAGAGTATATGAATATAGTGAGTTAACGGCCATCGATTACACCTGCACATATATAACGCCATTTGATAAAGAAATGCATCAAGCAAGACAAAGCTAATTTGTCCACTGTTAGCTTTAAGGCCAACAGAACATTGGTCAAAACGGCGAAGACATAGGGATGTGGCGCCTTTAGCCGTTTATCCTTTGTTCATCCATTTAAGCCTTCCTTTTGAACGTCCTCTTTTAGGGAGTGATTAAAGTGCCATCTGGAATCCGACTTTGCGTCCATTCATGTGGACGATATTCCACAGGAAATTCGTCTGCCATGCCTTCGAGGAAGTCTACACCAATTCCCGGACGATCAATGGGGTAAAAGTATCCTTTTTCTGGTGCTGGAATGTTTTTGAAGATCTTTTGGGTATTCTCAGGGACATCAATATTTTCTTGAATCGCTGCATTATGCAAATGAATGTTTAAATGAGTATTTACAGCTAAACCGATTGGTGTAATATCCGATGGTGTATGCCAAGCCATTCGTACCCCCATCGCATCACAAACATGAGCTAATTTGAGCGCAGGTGTAATCCCGCCAATTTGCGAAACATGAGCACGCATATAATCTAGTTGCCGTTCCATGACTAATTTTTTCCACTCCATCGGATTATTGAATAATTCCCCTGTAGCGATTGGTGTAGAAGTTTGACTACGGATTTGTGCCAGCCATTCATTTTGGTCTGGTGGTAAAATATCTTCTAAAAAGAACAAGTTATATTTTTCCGCTTTTTTTGCGAATTGTACGGCTTGATTTGGGAATAAGCGCTCATGAACATCGTGCAGCATTTGGAATGAGTCCCCATATTTGTTCGCAATCGCTTCAAACATTTTTAATGTGGTGTTCATGTATTCATTTTGGTCAAAATAAGTCCCTTCGATCGGTTGTTTAGGCGTCACCATTTTTGTAGCATTCCCACCATAGAATCCCAATTGACAGCGAATGTGTCGATACCCCTCAGCCAAAAACTTATCAATTTCTCCGTATAACGTATCTAAATCATTCGCAACTGCATGAGTATAGGCAGGGATGGCGGTACGTGCTTTTCCACCTAATAATTGATATAAAGGCATGTCCGCTTGCTTTCCCTTAATATCCCATAACGCCATATCCACACCTGAAATGGCATTGTTTATCACCGGTCCGTTTCTCCAATAAGCATTTACAGTCATAACATGCCATAAATCTTCAATTTGATTAGCATCGCGGCCAACAAGAAGAGGTTTAAGGTATTCATCTACGATACATTGAACGGCTAACGGTCGAAATTGAAAAGTGGCACATCCTATACCTGAAATCCCTTTGTCTGTTTCGACTTTCACAACGACAAGATTGTGACGATCTGGTTTGATGGCAAAACTTTTTATATCCGTAATCATTGTAGGCTTCATTTATTCATCATCCTTCATTATAAACATTTATGGCTATTGAAACACGTTCAAATGACCCCTGTCAATTTGGACTAAATAACGACTGTCTTCCCTCATAAAAACCAGTCCAATTAAAAGTATAGGACACGAAAAACGTTGATATAACAATAACTATTAATGAAATTGGGTAATTTTAGGACTGGTTTCCAAAATAAATGGAATATGGTATCATTCATTCTGCAAACGGACACAATATGATTCGTCAGAAAGGATGAACAATATGAAGCACGAAGATGTCGCAAAAGAGATTATTGCAAATATCGGCGGCAAGGAAAATATCAACAACGCATGGCATTGTATGACGCGTCTTCGTTTCAATCTTAAAGATAAAGACAAGATCAATTATGACAAACTCAATCTTAATCCTGCTATAGTAGGAGTCAAATATCAAAGCGATCAACTTCAAATCGTGATTGGTACAAATGTAGCGGAATACTTTACCCCGCTATCCAAATTATTAGGACTTGAACACAACGAAGATCATAAACAAGACAAAGGAGAGAAAAAAGGCATCGTTTCTCTCTTTATGGACACGGTATCAGGCGTTTTCGGTCCCATCGTGCCAGCAATCGCAGGTGCTGGGATGATCAAGGGGTTAATGGCCGGTCTTGTGGCTTTGAATATCATTTCAAATAAGACTCCCACATTCAAAGTCATTGACATGCTTGCCAGTGGTGTATTTACATTCTTACCATTTTTTGTAGCTGCGTCGGCTGCCAAGATCTTTAAAACGAATCAATACTTGGCAATCGCCATTGCCGCTACAATACAATTTCCAACGATGACTGCGGCTGTAGAAGCTGGAGATATTTCTCAGTTCTTATTATTTGGATTCTTACCCGTTCCGGTCTTCAATTATGCAGGCACGGTTATTCCGATTATCTTTGCCGTTCTTGCATTAAGCTATATTTACCGTGGTGTCGATAAAGTTTTACCTAAAACATTGCGAACCGTCTTTACTCCAACCTTCTCCCTATTTTTGGCTGGATCATTGACTCTTGTCGTGATTGGACCAATCGGCATTCACTTAGGAAACCTATTAGCGGATGGCGTAAGCTGGTTGTTTACGATTTCCCCTATTTTGGCTGGAGTCATCGTTGGTGCGATTCGTCCGATTGCCATCTTAACTGGTTTGCACCACGCCATGACTCCAATTGCACTGCAAAACTTTGCCAATCAAGGCTATGACATGTTAATGCCGATGATGTTCATGGCGAACATGGCGATTACAGGGGCAACAGCTGCGATTTATACAAAAGTAGTTTCAAAAGCAGAGAAGTCCATTGTTGTTTCTTCCGCTGTATCTGGCTTACTGGGCATCACAGAACCTGCCCTTTTCGGGGTTTTAACAAAGTATAAAAAAGCATTTATTGCTGCAACAATCGGTAGTTCTGTTGCTTCTGCTTTTATTAGTTTCTTTGGTGTTCGTATTTATGGTTATATCCTTTCAAGTATCTTTAGTCTACCTGCTTACATTGGCCAATACTTTATTTTTGCGGTGTTAGGCATTCTTATTTCGCTCACACTATCCTTTGTCTTGGCATACATGATGGTGCCAAAACCTAAACAAGTAGAAGATAAAGAAGCATTTGAAGGTCAAGTCGAATTGCGTTCCGTAACAGATGGTGTTTATCTGCCTCTTGAAGATGTCGCAGATGAGGTATTTTCAACAAAATTAGTCGGTGATGGCTACGCAATGAAATCAAATACCGGGGATGTCTATTCTCCAGTAAGTGGAACAATCACCACTGTTTTTCCGACGAAGCATGCAGTGGGGATTACGACTGAAAACGGCATTGAAATCCTCATTCACATGGGAATTGACACAGTTAGCTTGAATGGTCAAGGATTTGATGTCTTCGTAAAAGAAGGAGAGAGTGTTACTCCTAAAACGAAACTGGCCCATATGAATTTAAAAGCCTTGGAACATACGAAAAAAGATCCTACTATCATTGTCGTGATTACCAATATGGACAAGGTTGCAAGGATTTCTAGTCAAGATCCGTTACAAGGAAATCAGCAACCAGGAACCATCTTTAAAAAGGCCATTTTGGCAATTGAGTAACTGGGAGGTGCTTTGGCACCTCCCTGAATTTTGTAAAAGGAGTAAATGGGGAAATATGAAATTTTAATTGTTTGTAATTGTATGCGGTTTTAATTTTAACCAGAAACATTTGGAATTCGTTCGGATTTATTTAAAAACTATTCGTCGCACGTTTCCACTCTTCTTCTAAAATAGCGTAATAATATTCGTCCCACCATTCATTTCCATGTGGTATACACTTCTTGAAATAGCCTTCCCTTCTCATTCCAATTTTCTCCATAACTCGATATGATGGAATATTCTGAGGCTGACATGTAGCTATTATCCGATGCAATTTCAGATTCTCAAATCCATATTTCAATGTAGCCTGCGCTGCTTCAGAAGCATATCCTTTATTGTGATATTTAGGATTGAATACCCAACCAATCTCATACGTATGCTCACCAAAGTACTTATGAAAAACAATGTGACCCATCAAGGTTTTTTCATCCATTAAGACTACAGGAAAATTTTCAGCATTTTCCCCCATGTTATTATGTACAAACGTCTTTGCCTCTTCTTCAGAGAAAACCCCTTCAGGTAGATATTTCATAACGTTAATGTCTGACGTATACTCATGTACAGCTTGCCAATCTCCGGATTCAAATTTTCGTATTAATAATCTTTCTGTTTTTATATACATTGACTTTACTCCTATTAAAATATTATCCCTTTATCTGTTCGATAATACGATGTAAAAAACCTCTGGGAATAACGGTTTATCCTTCCAATAACTTGCTTATAATAGATGATTCTCTTGAAATTTTCACATTCGAGGTGACGACTATATGCTTCTACTGGAATGCACCTTAAACCAATACATCTCATTAAATATCAATCTTTTGGATTCTGTGCACTCTTTCAGGGGTTTTTGCTTATTTTATTCCATTCAAAAGCCAAAATTTCCTGCTCTATAAAACGGATCCGTCCTTCTGCATTTTTATTTCATACACAATGACCGCTGTGGCTATTCCCACATTTAGTGAATCACAAATACCATGCATGGGGATCAACAGCTGTTGATGGGGATAATTATACCATTCCTTTGAAATCCCATATCGTTCACTCCCTATCACCAATGCTATATTCCCGCTATATTCATGCTGTTTATAGGTTCGATTCGCACGGGTATCTGCAAGGTATATATGGAAATTATGCTTGCTTAACCAATTTATACAAGCTGTAACATTGGAAAATTCAATAATCGGCACAGTAAACACACCACCCATACTAGCCTTAATTAGTTTTGGATTGGTTAGCTTTGCTTTTTTATTGCAAATAAAAATAGCGTCTACCCCAGCTCCATCGCAGGTACGAATGATCGTGCCTATATTACCAGCCTGCTCCAAACCATCTAAGACTACAATCACAGGATGCTTTTTTAATTTTAAAAATTCTATTTTATGATGTGGCAATAATCCAATTGAGACCAAACCATCCAGTTTATCTTCTTGGCTAATTTTCTCCATTACTTTCTTAGAAATAATAAAAACATTTTTAGCTTTCTTTAAACTTTTTTCCACTAAATGAAAGGCTTCCTCACTATAAATACATTCAGGACAAAAAAGAAAGGAGTCCATTTCAATGTTAGTTTTCATAAGTTTTTGATGAGCCCAAATTCCTTCAATAGCAAAGAACATCGCAGAATCTGCGCTTTTTCCATTTAGGATATTCTTTATTTGCTTGATTTTTGCATGTTGTCCACCAATCCATTGTAATTTCGTTTTATGTTCTTCAAGTAAACTATTCATATCAATATGTTTCATTATAATGCTCCCCTTTTAAAGGTAAGTATAGGGAGTCCTCAAACGAAATTATATATACAAAACAAATCTTACTTGTTTTCGGCACACTCCTATTTACGCTCACAGCATAGAAAGCCAGGGGAGAGTGAATATCATTATTATTCAAAAGCGGCGGGCAGGATAAAACAAGTTTTTGAGGGGAAAATATCCGATGGATCGGAATATTGGTGAACATTAGCTATCCTAGGAAGCTCTGTCGGTGGTTTTTTATAGTAACGAAATCGAACTTACCATATGCCCTTTGTTGGGGTTTCATTCCATAGTAAGCTTAGTTCAATTAGAGCGTTGAAGATTTTACGTGATAGATATTTTCCTATCATAACCTCATACCTCCGAACAAAAATAAGCTCATGAGTTTCGAAACCCACAAGCCTATTGCTTACTTTTTCGAGTAAACAATTTTTTTAATACTGTCATAGGAAAGAGAATGTTGAACCATCAGCTGATCAATGGAGATTCCTTCGCTAAATTGGTGGCGAATTTCAGCATTTCGCTGCCTCAGAAATTCTCTATGACCTGAATTCTCGCCCCATTTTTTACGAACCCCTTCAGGATTCGGAATATAAACCATCTCACCTTGTACATACTTCTGCATTTCCCTTAATAGATCCTTAGGAAAAACAACATGTGCATTCATATATTTCATTCCGGCTCGCTCCTTAAAATGATGATAATTTTTTAAGGGAGCAAAGCCTATACTATTAAACAGTTTTTCACCATACAAGTCAGATTGAAATAAGCGGTTTCAAAATAGCTCCATACAAACAACCGCTGTTGTTCATAGTACAGACTTTGCATGGAGCTTGCCTAAGTAAACAAAGCTTAAAAAAGATGGCTTAGTGCTTATGATCATTTTCTTCCTCCTTTCATCCAATCAATTTTGCCTTCGTCTCGATTATATAATAAATAAGCCAAAAACAATAGACGATCCTGTTTTTATATATTTTTGAAAATTTCCATATTGTTTGCTATAATGGAATATAGATACTTTTATGAAATAAAGACAGAGGTGAAGTCACATTGTTAGCTGGTCTTCAGCTTCAACACCTACGTAGAGACTTCATTTCCGGCATAACCGTCGGGATCGTAGCCATTCCTCTTGGGATGGCTTTTGCCATGGCTTCTGGAGTAAAGCCTGAGTACGGCATTTACACGACGATCATCGCTGGATTGATTGTTTCCTTGCTAGGTGGTTCTCGTTTTCAGATTGCCGGTCCTACCGGGGCCTTCATTCCCATTTTGCTTGCCGTTGTTCTTCAGTACGGTTATGAAAATTTATTAATTGCAGGATTTATGGCTGGAACTTTCCTTGTGCTGATGAGTTTTTTGCGAATTGGGAATTTGGTTCACTATATTCCAAGGTCTGTGACAATTGGATTTACAACGGGGATAGCTGTGATTATTTTCACAGGTCAGTTGGGGAATTTATTCGGTTTAAATGGAATGGCGCAAAAACAGTATTTTCATGAAAATATGCTGGAGTTTTTTCAACATCTGCCTACCTTAAATTTATATAGTTTAGGCATTGCTAGTATAGGCATTGTTTCGATTGTTTTGATACCTAAAATAGCGCCGCGCGTTCCTGTCTTACTTGTTGCTTTACTCCTTCCCACTTTTGTATCCATTTTATTTTTCCCAAGTCAATTGGATACGATTGGAACGGTCTTTGGCGGAATTTCACAAAGCTTACCTACATTTCACCTGCCCAACATTACGTGGACGAAAATCAACCAGCTATGGGGACCGGCATTTGCAATTGCATCACTAGGGGCAATTGAGTCCTTATTATCTGCAGTTGTGGCAGATGGAATGACGAAAGAAAAGCACCACTCGAATCGAGAATTGTTCGGACAGGGGATTGCCAATATGATCACACCATTATTTGGAGGCATACCAGCCACAGGGGCGATTGCCCGAACAGCTACGAACATTAAATCGGGGGCAGCGACAAGGCTTTCAGGTGTCATTCATAGTATTTTTGTTCTACTCACATTATTACTTTTCGCTCCTTATGCCTCTCATATTCCCCTAGCCGCGATGGCCCCTATTTTGATGTATGTAGCTTGGAATATGAGTCAAATCAAAACATTTAAAGCATTGCTCAAAAGAAAAAATAGTGATTCACTCGTCTTAGTAGTCACCTTCCTATTAACAGTATTCGTGAATTTAACAGTCGCCATCCCGATCGGCTTGTTATTAGCAGTGCTCTCTTTTGTGAAAAAGAAAAGCGAATTGCTTCAGCTTCAACAGGAAGAATCCTTTCAACAAAAGTCGTTGGATGACAATTGGAGCATTCACTATAAAATTTTTACGATTAAAGGTCCGTTATTCTTCGGAACAGCGCAAACCTTCGAACAGGCAATCGCTCATAAATTAGCCGGAAATCCGAAGACACTCATTATCGATATGACTGATGTTAGCCTCATTGATGCAACAGGCGAGGAAAAGTTTACGATCTTTGTCACAACGGCTCAGCAAAACGGCTACACAATATTGATTGCCGGATTACCGAATTGGGGAATAGAACTGTTTCAACAAAGTGGATTATTTGATCAGCTTGGGATGGACGCATTTTTCTCTGATGTGGATCATGCAAAGCAAGTTGTGCTTGAAGCATCCTAATCTTAGAGAGCAGAGAGAGCGCCTGTGTGGATCACAACAAGCGCTCTCTCTTTTTCTCCCTTTTTAAATATGTCAAATTAATCCCAATCATCATCAATCCAAACCTTCTCTCGCTAATCCTTTAATTCATTCGCTATTCGGTTTTTTCATCTGTCCATGCTGCCGTGTCCATCTCTTCCTGGGTAATATGGCCAAATTCCTCCATTTTCTTCAACACAATCGCTTGTCTTTCACTGGTCTTATCAGGGTTTTTCAATGGAGAATAGACTTCAGGCGCCTTTGGTAGGGAGGCGAGGATTGCCGCTTCCTTTAATGTTAGGGAGTCTTCAACGATCAAATTTTTATCGAAATAAAGCTGTGCTGCCTCAGTTAATCCGTATGTCCCATGACCAAAATAGATTGTATTCAGGTACATTTCCAAAATTTCATCCTTGGAATAATGACGTTCGATTTGTAAAGCCATTAGCATCTCCTTTGCTTTTCTTCCTAGAGACTTATCCTGCGTCAAAAATTGATTCTTGACGAGCTGCATCGTAATGGTACTTCCACCTTGGGCAAAGGATTGAGTCTTCAGATCAACGAGGAGTGAACGGGCCAAGGAAATTGGATCTATTCCAACATGATGATAAAAACGATGGTCCTCAATACTGACAAAGGCTTGCTGCACATAATCAGGTAGCTGCGAAAGTGGAACAAAGTTTTCTTCCCTTTTCAGAGCGTTTAGTTGCGCAATCTGTTCGTCGCCCACTAATCTTTCTCCAGCAACCGTGACCAATAAAAAGGCTGCCAATAAAAATAAACCGGGGATCATTAACCATTTCCATTTATGTGAATTCCTTCTCGATAATCGCTCTGTGCGACTGCCGATACTTTCTTTTAGTTGAATGGTGCGAGTCGTCATTGGAGATTCCTCCTTTTCTCTTCTCCTCTAGTATAGGATGAAATCTCCGTTTAACCTATCGAAGTTCCTTTCAGTTTTCTTACAGATCTGTCATGTTCTTGGGTCTCCAATATGTAGTAGATAGGGACGATTGACGAGATCCTTACATATTCGTCAATAGCGCCATAATGGCGCCAATAATTCCGACGGCTAGTATTACTCCTGATAAGCTCACAATCAAGGCGACCCGCTTTAAAATAGAACCTTTTTGGGCGATTACATAAACGATGATTCCGGCTAAAAACAAGCCTATTCCGAGGAAAAAACCCGATGAAAAAGTAGGCGCAAATAACCAATACCAGATCGCTGCGATTCCAATTGCGCTCATCAAACTTATACCGATATTTTTTAAAAATACCATTTTTACTCCTCCAATTCTTTTATTCTACAAATATCATTATATACTTAGTAATACTATGTATATATGTAAAAAGAACAGCCCTTAAAAATGCGAGTTCAAAAAGGAGGATAAAAAGGACCCGTCGGCGACTACGCTGACGTCCTGTCAGCAACGCCGACACTAGCACGTCCTGTGCATCGAAAGTTCGAGGCGGCGAAGTCTTCGAGCAGCGGAATGTATGTATTTAGATACATGAGCAGCGGAGAAGCAAGCCAACGAAGGAATTCGCAGTGTCATTTTTACCGGACTTTTTGAACATCCCCTTAAAGGCCCTGATGTTTACCAAGGTAAAAACCTGCTTGACTAATCGGATAAAACAAAATTGTTGCAATAAGACAAGCGCCGAAAAAGGGAGCTGTTAAAAACGAACGGAACCACTCTATCGGCATAATGCCATATAATACAATCATCATAAAAAATAAATTGGGTATGATGGTGAGCCGCACGGTTTCGGTCAACAACTTTTTTCCTTGGCTACCAAATTCTTTTCCCAAATGGTATCCGATCAAAATCCAATAAGCTGTATAAGTCATTAAGACCCACCAGCTATTTTGTGCGAGCGCTCCCCATGCCCAATGAAAGAATGAAAGGTTTCCTAAATGATGCCCAAATGTAATAGCTATCCCGACTATAAATACACCAATGTTAAATAGGATAAACAGGACTTTCACTTGCTGAGGAGAAGGCAATGAAGCCTGACGAAAACTGCCAGCCAATTCTTGTGGGCTTCCAAACTTATTTATAATGATGGCCATCGCCTCCTTCTCAGGAAGATTCTGTGCAGACATTTCTTCCTTCATATGGACTGTGATTTCTGCGATAATCTCCGTTCGATCCGGATGATGGCGTAATTCTATCTCTAATTGTTCGATATATTGGCGAAAAGTGATCATGATTTCCCCAACACCCGATTGACCATCGAGGAAAACAGCGCCCATTCACTCGTTTTCTCTTTTAACAGCTTTTCACCAGCTTTTGTTAATTTATAATATTTTCGTGCTGGCCCTTTTTCTGGCTTCTCCCAAAAAGCTTCAATATATCCTTGTTTCTCTAGTTTGTGGAGAGCAGGATAAAGCGTTCCTTCCTTTACCTGCAAGGTGTATTCACTGCGTTTTTCCATTTCTTTCACAAGCTCATACCCATACATAGCTCGCTCATTCAATAACTGTAGTAATATAAGGGCTGTACTTCCTTTTAAAAGTTCCCGATTAAACATCATTCCACCTACCTCGTATTAATAGGTATGTTTAGTTTATGGGTTCTTTTCCTTGAAGTCAAGCATCATTTTTAAAAAGAAGCAATTCTCCATTTTTATAATGCCATTTCCTTTTTCCGCTGTAACCAGCTTTTCCAAGGAGCTTCGATAATTCCATCAAAAAGAACCCGTGAGACACAATTAAGACCTTATTTTTTTGAGTGGATTTTAATAGCTCGATAAATTCTTCAGCTCTTGCTACTGTTTCTCTCCTTGTTTCTTCTTGTGAAGAGTGCGAATAAGACCACGCCAATTTCCCCGCCAGACTCCATAGAGCTAATGGGAGTTTGAGTTTCTTGCTAAAAGCGGTGAGTGGAATTTCTCGAAGTAATGGTGTTTCAATGATCTCACATTTACACAAACTTTTGGCTGTATGAACAGCCCGTGGTAAGTCGCTGGTAAAACAAAGTTCCCAATCCATTTCTCCATCCATGTTTTCAATTGGTTCAATAGGAGCCTCATCATAATGCTTGACCCAATGGGCAAATTGATCAGCTGTTACCCAGCCTGTCGGTTTCTGGTCCTTCACTTTAAAATGGCGCACAAGGCCTAGTTGCAAATAAACCCTCTCCTTATTGATTTGAATCTTCTTCATTAGATCGCTATTCGCGAAATTCCAAGTGAGTTGCGCATTTGGGGAGTTTAAATTATATTGTGTAAATGAGACTTCCCACGATTCGCACTGGATCGTTACCACTTTGAGCTTCCTTCCCCAATTCCGGGCGCGATTCACACTCAATCGTTACCACTTTGGGGTTCCTTCCCCAATTCCGGCGCGATTCACACTCAATCGTTACCACTTTGGGATTTTCCCCGGATTTCGGGCGCTTCTAGCCTAAGATTGCGCAATCACCGTTGACCCTCGGCCAATCTGAACGAATAAATTAAACCGGAAGCAGGTCTCCCTTTCTTCCGGTTCAAATCGATTATTTCTTCGGGATAAATGGCCACCAGTTTGCTTTACCAAGGGTGTTAATGATAACTGGCACGAAGAGTGGCAAGATAATCAGCGCATAGAATAATAGTCCCGTTAAGACGACGGTCGCAATTTGCAGCATTGATAATACGCCTGATGGCAACATTGCAGCAAAGGTTCCTGCTAAAATTACGGCGGCACTGATGATCACGGTGCCCATATTTTTCATAGCGAGTAAGATTCCTTCTTTAACATCCATTTCCTTATATTCAGAGAAACGGTCCATAAGGAAAATCGAATAATCAACCCCGAGTGCCATTAGTATGACAAATCCAAAGAATGGTGTCACCCAGTTGATCCCTGGATAACCAAGAATATTGACAAAGATCACTTCTGTCATCGCAATTGAAGAATAATAGGTTAAGAGTAATGATGCGATAATATACAAAGGCATGACGAGCGATCTAAGTAAGATGATTAAGACAATGACAATCCCAATCATCATAAAAGTAACGGTCTTTGTATAATCGGAATCAGACATTGCCTGGAGGTCCCTGTTCATACTGGTGACACCCCCAACACCCACTTCCGCCTGTTCCAGTTTCGTATCCTTCGTTACATCAACAATCGCTCTTTCCATTTCATCGATCATATCCATCGATTGCTTGTCATAAGGACTCGCATCCAAGACAACGTCCATTGTCGTCATTTTTCCATCTTCGGAAAAATACACATCAAAGACTTGTTGGAAATCTTCATTATTTAATAGTTCGTCAGGAATATAGATGCCTGATTGCTGGAGGTCTGTATCTTTCGCGAGTTTATCGAGATGGTCCTCTGCTTCTCCAAAACCCTCTTCGATTTTTCCTAATCCTTCACTACTATCCCCTAGGCCTTTGCTAAGTTCATCAAGTTGACCGCCCATACCACCGAAACCTGATTGCAGTTGTTCTTGACCACTCGCAATTTGACCTAGCCCTTGAGAGATGGCCGGGATTTTTTCAACCACTTGCTGTTGCCCAGATGCTGCTTCGCCTAGGCCGGATTCTAGTTGAGCTAACCCAGCAACTACTTCATCCATTCCTTTTGAGAATTCTCCAAGACCACCTGTAATGCTGGCCATATTTTCATTGGCTGTTTGTAAGCCTGATTGAACCTTTTGTAGCTCCTCATTCAATGCAGAAACCGTTCCACCAGCTGTACCAACCTGTGTCGCGGCTTCCTGAATTACTCCTTGGATTTCTGCTAAATTCGGATCCTCCATGATTTCGGGATGATTTTGAATAAGCTTTCCGAAAGGCTCTTCTAGAGATGCCAGCATACCCACAGCCCCATTGACCATATCCGGAATTTTTTTATATTCAGCGATTAATTGCCCCAATCCATTTTGCGCACCTTGATAGCCTTCTTGCAATTGGGCGGCCCCTGACTGCAAGGCTTTTGCTTGCTTACTTGCTTCAGCCACACCATTTTTTAAATCTTTCGCGCCTCCCGAACCTTGGCGAATCCCTTTTTCAATTTCACCTAAAGCCGTTTGTAGCTGAGTAACTCCTGTCTGTAAATCTTTTGTCCCTTTCGTTAAATCCCCGATACTAGAGGTCGCTTTCTCAATATCAGGTTTGGATTCATCAAGAGAAGTGGCTGCTTCATTCAGTCCATCTTTAATGGTAGAAATTCCCTTTGTTCCTTCGCCAATCCCTTTTCCCAGTTCATCCGCTTGTTTTTTCACATAGATTTCTTCAATTGGATCTCCTGTCGGTCTTGTTACACTGCGAACTTTATCTACATGATCCAATTTGGCTAGTTTTTGACTAATCGATTCTAACAGGGCGATATACTCTTTTGATTCCATCGATTCATCATTTTCCAACACAATTTGGACAGGCATAACTTCACCTGGACCAAAATTATCGGCCACAAGATTGAATCCTTTTACTGAATCATATTGCTCACCAATTTCATCTAACGAGTTAAACGATAAATCTCCATCATAGCTGATGATTAACGGAACCGTGAATATAGCGACAACCGCTAGGGCGATAAGAGGTCTCATGATTGCAAGATTTCCCATCCACCCCCAAAGGCCACTCTCTTTATGAGAAATGTCTTTTTTAACCGGCCAGAAGAGGGCTTTTTTCAACGTAGCCATAAAAAATGGCACAATCGTAAAGAGAGCAATGATTAAGATGAATACCCCAACAGCAACACCCACGGCGGATTGGTATAATTTAAAGCTGGCGAAGCCAATCGAGGCAAAGCCGACCATGACCGCAATAGCACTATATACCACGGTTTTCCCTGCCGTTTTATACGTCGTAATAATCGCGGTGGGAATGTCTTGACCACTAGAAAGCTCTTCTTTATATCGACTTAATAAAAGAATACAGTAATCCGTTCCAACCCCGAAAAGGACGGCCACCATAAAGGTCTGGGTGAAGTTGGAGACCGGAAAATTAAGCAGATCCACTAGAAATGCCACAATCGATTGACTGACTAAGTAGGTCATTCCCACGGTTAAAAGTGGAATCAGTGGCGCCACGGCTGAACGGAAGACTAATATAAGCACGACGAGAATAAAGATCACTGTGATGACCTCTGTTTTCGCCAACCCTTTTTCTGAGCTAATAATGACGTCTTCATTAATTAAACCATTGCCCGTCATATACGTCTCCACATCATCTGTCGCGATGGCCTTATTAAGTTTTTCACGAATATGCTTAAATTCATCATCTGACCCTAATTGAACATCCAATAGGGCAATGATCGTATTGTTATTTTCCGAAACAAGCTGATCTTTAAGTGCGTCATCATCAAAATGGGTGGTGATTTCGCTAATGCCTAGATCCGCCTTCTCCTTCTCTAATTTTTCTATTGTCGTCTTAATTTGTGACAACTGCTCTTTGGAAAAAGCTTTCTCATCATGAAAAACGACGATAAACGGTTCTGTTCCTTCCTCTTTGGTCGAATGCTTGTTGATAATTTCAGATGCGACCGTTGATGGGTAACCATCCGCAATTTCAAGCTGTCCTTTGTCCCGGACTAACTGAGCCATGTCCGGAGCAGACAGCAATAAGGCAACAGCCGCAATGATCCAAATAATCAGCACGGCCCATCTAAATTTTAGTATCGATCTCACTCTTTTCCCTCCCTGTAATTCTCAATATAATCGGCTATTTTTTCATACACATTTAGGAAGACTTCCATTTCCTTTTCGGGAATATCGCTCACGATCGCTTCCACAAACTGATTGATATTCTTTTCAAGAGATTCATATAACGAGCGCCCGTTTTCTGTAAGTCGCAAATACACATTACGGCGATCATTTTCATCTCTTTGTCGTTCAATTAACCCTTTTTTCACTAATTTCTCGACTCGAACCGTAATCGCACTTTTATGTACAAGCAGTTGTTCCGCAATTTCCGAAGCGCGAATTGGCCCTTTTGCATAAAGAAGACGAAGAAGCAAAAATTGTTCTAGCGATAAATCTTCCATCAAATGAGAAGACATCTGTGTCGAAACACTTTTCGCTCCGTGTATAAAAATATCCATATAACGATCAAAAATGAGTTGAATGCGTTCTTTTTCCAATATAGTTCACCCCATAAACTATTTACCCCATCAACTATAAAATAGTTGCACCCAACCGTCAAGAAAAAATCCAACGCAAAGTTAGATTATCCTGCAGTTGCTTAAACGATGTACTATTAAGAACAAAGGCGTAAGCGCCCGTTCAGCGACGTACAAACTTTTTAGGGGCCTGACGAGATAAAGGAAACACAGTGAGCCTGAAAGGCGAGCTGATGTTGACTTATCGTAGGAAGGCACCGAAAGTTTGCTAGTCGCTGGGCGCTGGAGCCAGACGTTAATACCCACTTTTAGAATTTATCCACAAGTAAAATTTTATAATTTCCTGGCTTAACAACAAGAAAAGCCTCTGACCAAATCACTAATTCAGAGACTCGTTTTATCAAATAAGTTTTCAAAATGCTGTCATTTTTTCTGCGGGGTCAATCCGCTTCCGTACTTTTTGTGCGATGATCTCTTTATCAAAGTAACCAATATTCAGGACACCGATAATTTTTTCGCCTGGCTGGACGTTAAGGGCTTCACGGAATAAAGGGTCACGAATATGTTGTGGTGTTTTCCATACCATGCCTAGGTCTTGTTCCCATGCTAATAATTGTAAATTTTGAATCATGCAGCTTGCTGCGGCAAAGTTCTCTTCCGCTTGTTTTTGCCGAGGATCATCTTCGATCACAACCACTAAAAAGGCGGGGACATTTTGAAATTTATTACGAACAGACTCGTGCTTACTTTTTTCATGGCAAGGCAAAATGGCCTCAACAAAAGCTTCTCTTCTCTCACCGGATACAAAGATAAACCGCCATGGTTCACGCAGTTTATGGTTTGGTGCCCAAACAGCATCTTTTAATAATGATAGGACAAGATCTTGGCTGACTTCCTTGTCAATGTATCCGTTTTTCACGGAAGTTCTTTCCCGAATGATTTGGGCAATCGATGTAGTCGCTAACATTTTTAACCTCCATGGATAATGATAATCATTTTCACTAACTCAACTTCATCCATCATACCATGATTCCTTTTTAAATCAAGAAACAAGGATGTAAACTTGGTAATCCCCTTTAACCCTAACATTCAGATTTCTTGATTTATTCTGTTCCTTGAGTAGAATAAACTTTAGAAATCCTTTTCATAGGGGTGCAAAAATGTCGCATGAAGTATATAAAATAAACGATCCACCTCCCAAGAAAGTACCATTTAAACTCCTTTATATCACACGCTCCAAATATGACCATGGTTGGCATAGTACGTCGCATACACACAATTTCACAGAATTATTTTATATCGTTCAAGGAAAGGGCTCATTTCTTTTGCCAAATCAAGAAATCCCTGTTACGAAAAATGATCTAATTATGATTAATCCTAATATTGAACATACGGAAAAATCTAATACACGAGACTTTCTTGAATATATCGCATTAGGAATTGAAGGTCTCGCATTTTCTTCTTCCGAGGATGATAAATTTCCTATAGGCTTATATCAATTTCACGATGATAGTACGAACATTCTTTTCTATCTCGATAAATTACTGGATGAGGTCAAAAAAAATCAAGAAGCATATGAGACCGTTTGTCAAAATATCATTGAAATCATCATCATCATGCTACAACGTACGAAAAAAATAACCATCCAAAAAACCGAGTCAAAAAACATTAATAAAGCAGTTTCTTTTACCCATCACTATATTAATAGGAATTTCCGTGATCCCATCACGCTTGATACATTAGCAGAGGTAGGGCATATCAACAAATATTATCTTGCACATGCTTTTAAAAAGGATATGGGGATTCCTCCGATTGAATACTTAAATCAAGTACGGATCAAAGAAGCAAAAATTCTCTTAGAATCAACGAATTATACTATTGCTGAGATTGCGGAAATTTGCGGATTTTCATCTCAATCGTTTTTTTCGCAGGCTTTTAAACGGGAAACAGGTGAAACTCCCTCTATACATCGGAAAACACATCGGAAAATCTTGGCAACGCGAAGGAGTAAGTGATAAAACTTTGGCGACAATTCCCATTAGATAACAATGGGATTGGCAACCTTGACTTCCTATTCCATGGAAATGCTCCCTGCTAGGAAAATTTATTTTAGCAGAGAGCATACTATTTTTGACTTATTTTACCTGCCACTGTGAAATGAGTTTATCCGCATCCACCTTCAGAATTTCGTACAACTCCTCAGAAATGAGTTGATTTTCCTTTTGATAGTCAATCAATTGTTTAAAACCTTCCATATGTTTGATAACTTTCGAAGCATCTTTTTGCTTCTCAAATTGACCGACAGATGTAAGATGAATAGTCAAGGAACGATACACTTTTTCTGTTAGGTCCTCTTTATGGTTTGCAAGTGTCGTAAGCATGTCAGAGACATTCACTTTTTCTGAATCAGTAATCTTTTCGATTCGCAAGTTATCTAAAATAAATGTCCCTTCTCCTGTATGCATATTCACACTTGTTCCATCACTAAATAGACCGATATAGGTTTGCCCACTCTCCGATCCTGTGACAACAAATTCAGCCCTCTTTGTATCTGTTGAAGCAGGCAGTTGTTCATTCAAATTTAAGCCATTCACATCTTTTATATTTTTCGCATCAATTTCCTGATCACCAGAAATAAATCTGTAGGATTCAGCCGTTGTCTGATAGTCAAAGGAAACATGATAGGTCACCCCTGGTTCAAAGTGAAAATGTTGCGGAATCGTGCGATAAACTAGTCCACTATTCCCTGTATTTACTTTGACAGACCAGTTTCCATCAATAACATCATCGACTACCTTTGCATTTGCCCATCCTTTTTGTGTATACGGATCATGTTTTTCTGATAAGTGAATGCGATTGTCTGTTACGTTCTCGGTATTTCCAATTACAAATGGGTAAATCCCTTGAACGACTGTTTCAAAATCTTGTTCAAAAATGGTAGGAGATACGAAATTTTTCAAGCTTTTTTGCACAATGCGAATATCGTCGAACATCGTAATCCCTTCTCCAGCTTCACGGCTAAGTATTAATGTAGCCTTCTCAGCTTTAGCTGTAAAACTTACATGCATACGCTGCATTTTACTGTTATAGCCGTTACTCGTAGCATGGGAATCCGCTTGTACATAATTCTTCTGCAGGCTACGGAGGGTGGAATTTTTAACATCCTTCGCTCCACCAGTCACTTCAATCGAAGCTTTTTCAGTACTTTGGTTTTCTACATAAACCTCAGCAACATAATCTTTGCCAATTTCCAAATCTGTGATCGTTCGGCTTACCTTCGTATCTTCAGAAGGACTGTCAATACTCAAGAAATAATCGCCACTACTTAAATGACCACCATCACCTGTTTGACTCGTTCTTTGGACAGTTACAGATTCACGATCCCCTGTCACGGTTGTTTTGTCATCATTGATCGATCCAGTATTGAATCCTGTATCATAGACATGAGCACCAGTACTCCACTCATCCACTTGCACTTCTTCATTACCGTCTGCAACTACGATGTAAGGAGTTGCGGCTTTTGCTGTTAATGTAATTTGGTTATCAACTACTTTCACTTCTTTCATATTTTTCCGGCCTTGATCAGTTAACTCATATACTTTCAAACTTGTTACGTCTTCATATTCATCTGGCAATGTCCAAGTAGTTGTACCACCTTCTAAGTTCCAGTGATATAACTTATTAGAGTCTGGTGTTATGGTTTCAAAATCTTGCTCAACCCAAGGGAGTAAATACGTATTTTCATCAAGAATTACTTGACCATTCAAAGTAATAATACGCTCTCTTGAACCATCTTTTCTCTTCACGACAACTACATCACCATTACTCGGATCCTTTAAACGAATTTCTTTTTCTAAATTTGTTTTTGACGGATCCCCTTCAACCTTTTCCCAGTTTGTAACATAATACTTTTGTAAAAACTTGGTAGGTAGATTGATATTAAACGTTCTACGGATATAATGATCATAGTTTCGATCAGATCCCCAGCCCTCAAATCCAGCTAGATGAAAGCCGCCAAGCAACGGATGATCTGCTGTACCACCGACCTCTGGCCAATTTAACACCCAAGAGTCTTTTTGATGATTGGAAATAAAGCGCAGGACATCTGAGTTAATTCCTTTACTTTCCGGACCGCCATAATTTCGGTCGGTTGCCCAGTGTTGCCATGTCGAATGGTTTGGAACGGCAGTCCCAAATTCTGTTGTAACACGGAGATCTCTCTCGACAAATTGTTCTACAATTCTATTTGACTCCCACTGATCTTGATACCATACATCTAAATAAACAAAGTCTAGATCTGGTGCAGCTGCCTTCAATTCATCCAACCTTTTCGCTCGTGTTCCTGAATAAAGATCTTTTAATTTATCAATCGTATAGGCTTGGTCCAACCACCCCCAGCCACGGGAGTCTGGTCCATTAATAAGAGCTTCATTGAAAGCTTTTGCCTCTGGATACGTTTCTTGAGCATTGATGTGAACGCCAATTTCCGCATTATATTTATGCCCTACATCAATTAGCGTGTTTAAATCTTCCGCTCCCCCCATACGTTCTCCGACGTTTCCATAATCTGGGTGTGCACTATCATGCCCTTCACTTCCATACCCTTTCAAAAGAACAGCTTGTCCTAATCCATCTGTTCCCAAGGCTACCTTTTTAATATTATCCAAGGTTTTTAGAAAAGGTTGTTGGGCCTGCGAACCAAAATTCATGGCAATCCGAGTAGCAACAAGATTATTTACACTCCGCCAATATGGAATATCTTGCATAATCTCACGGTAGGCAATCGCACCATCTTGCCAATCAACCTTTTGGTCATCATTGATGTCCTCTGCAACCGCAATTTTTATTTCCGCTGGATTAGAAGATGGCTCAGGCATAAAATCGCGATGATAAAATAAGGAATTTGAGCCGATTCCTATAGCTTTGCCGCCAGTTTCACTTTCATAACGTGTGGCGATTAAGTTTCCATACCCATCTACTTCAGAACTGGACCAAACGCCGGCACTTAATTCGTCATTCGATAAAAATGCCGTATAATACGCTTTGGAAGTCCCAACTCCTTCCATATTCTCATCAACAGTAACATCAATATCCCCAAGCTTCGTGACATCACCACTTAAATTCGTTAATTTCGCAGCCGCTCCCTCTTCATTCGAATTAACCGATATAAAATTCATATCCGCAAACTCAAAGGTTTCAATTTTTGCATCGCCTGCATTATGAATATCTTCAAAACGATAGATGACCTTGTTATTATCTACTTTTAATGAGAGGGTAAAAATCGTGTCAAGGTCCTCATATTCATCTTTTATAGATAGTGTGTAACGTGCCTCATGATCATCAACTTTCTCATACTCTACTTCCGGATAATAAAGCAATCCATTTACTTTTAGCCCATACACAGGGGTTTCTTGACCGCTCATTTGCTTGTCGCCGACTTTGTACTTAATGACTCTTGGAAAAACTTCATCAATGACAACATCCATATAGTCGGAACTCAAAGTTGCTTCTACTGGTGGGATATTAGGAGGCTCTTCCGGAACAATTTCCGAAATTTTAATATTGGCAATCTTAATATTGGCGTTACCACGGCTCTTCTCAAAACCAATTAACCCAGACTCACTGACCCCTCCCGGCTGTGTCCAAGAACCCATTTTTTCATCATCAATATATAAAGTCGCCATATCATCTATGAATCTAACACGAAGTCGATACGTTTCATTTGCCTTTAATGGCGTTCCCTCGGTCATATCTGTCCATCTATTAACAGGTCCAAACAGTTCTCCAAAATATAAATTGTTCTGGTCGCCGGTTCCAATATACGTATAGGCAGACTCATCTTGCACTCGGTAGATAAAACCAAACCGATTTAAATTCGCATCTGGCGTAATGTCGGCTTCAAAAATTCCATTCTTAATTTTGTCCATTTGGCTATACACAATTTTGTTCTTCCCATTGGAAGTAACACCAAAAGTGACAGAACCATCATCATGATAAGTAAGTGTCCCATCCCCTTGGATAATTTCAAAATCGCCTTCCCTCAAGTCATTATCATTAATTTCAATCGGTTGTTGGTCTGTAACAAAATCTTGCCCTTCCAAACTCTTAGAGACGGGATTTCCAATACTACTCATGTTAAACTCCTTATACTTTTCTATCTTATGTTCAATCTGTGGATCATCTTTAGAAATTTCTACAGCCTGAACATTGGCACTAGCCAAATGGGATGGGATAATCAATAAAAGAACGAATATAAGACTAAGAGAAAATTTCATTCGATTGCACTTTTTCAATTTGCATGCTCCTCCTTTTTTGATTCCTTTCAAATTACCTTTACAACCGCTAGGGATGAAAACGGATTCAATTTCATGTAACTCTGATTAAATCTCAAAAAAATTCACCTCTTTTTAGGACAGATTGAATGGGTTATTGATTTATTCTAGGTGCAGATATATTATGGCAGCCACATAATGTTATATAAAAACGCCTTCTATTTCCTCTCCTTCCTGAAAAAATAATACTAGATTAATTTCCCTCGCACTTTTCACTTTACTAAATAACCCATATTTCCCACAATATGGATATTGGTATTTTCGTTAGTTATATTGGCATTTATAATATTAATTAGATTTCAATAAAATGATGACCAGATACATTTTTTCAATATTACTATGACTTGAGTTTTCACTATGGTGGGAAATTACTTGAACGACTCATCATAGTGGTCCGGAAAATTTGAAAAATCAATTATTTGGTCTCGCCAAAGATTGGAGCGATTTCATATCTCTAAAAATAGGCACCCCATGGATGAGGTGCCTCTCTGTTATTCAGCCTAAATGATGGGTATCTATTAAGTTAATTTTTGCTTCCTTTATGCCATGAAGTTCGAAAACGACAATCTCATTATTACCTTCTTTTAACAAAGGACCTGGTACGTACAATGTTTTTTGTGGGCCAATTTCCCAATAGCGACCTAAATTAAAACCATTTACGAATACTACCCCTTTTGTCCAGCTCGGCAATTCAACAAAAGTGTCGCCGATTTCGTCCACTTGGAAATTTCCTCGATAAAACGATGGTTGGTCCTTTACATTTTCCACTTCAGTTGTGAATTCTAGCTTTTCCAAGTTGTCCAGTGGTAATTTATAAATGGTCCAATCAAAGATGAATTGTCTTTCAAAACGCACTCCTTCTGTAATCCCCTTAGGATCATACATATATGGACCATAATTAATTCTTCCCATATTTTCCACTAATATATCTAATTGAATGCCTTCTTTCGGCACATTAATCATTACCGACTTTTGATCCCAACGGTCGATGACCCCTTTAAATTCCGTATTAACGAAAACAAGTGCACGATCTCGAACTTCTTGAATAGTTAACGGTGCCTCACCAAGCGGTCCTTTTAAAAATGTTCGATAAAGGATAAATCCATAATCCTGTCCTACTTTTTCCATTGTTTCCGGATGGGTGCTTTTGACAGGTTCACTTATTTGCTCCAACACATCAAATAAGCGAAGCGAGTTAGTCATCGCCACTTCTCCATATTTTCTTTTTGGAATTGGTTTGGGTAGCACGAGTTCTCCAATATCAAAATGTTTGGCGATGGCATTTCGCACTAAATGGAATTTGGGTGTTATATCACCTGTTTCACTGATGGGACAGTCATAATCATAGCTCGTAATCGTTGGCTCATATTTCTCATCATAATTTGCACCATTGTAAAACCCGAAGTTTGTTCCTCCATGGAACATATAGAAATTAACAGAATCCCCATTTTTTAGCATTTTCTCAAACGTATCGGCCGCCTCTTGAGGATCGCGGGTATGGTGTGCTTCACCCCAATGATCGAACCAACCGTTCCAATATTCCATTACGATATTAGGTGTATTCGGAAAATGCTCCTGCAATTTTTTAAACGACTCCTTAGGGCGTGAACCGAAATTCACCGTTGCCAATACGTCATCAACGGTACCTCCCATTAGCATCATGTCTGTCGGTCCATCAGATGTGAATAGAAGAACATCCATACCTCTTTGGATCATTGCATCTTTTATATAGTTCAAATATTTTTTATCATTGCCATAGCTGCCATATTCATTTTCAATTTGCATAGCGATGATTGGACCACCGCTAGTTTGTAGCAATGGTTTCAATTTTGGAAGTAATACATCGTAATAGTTATCGACCTTTTTTAAATAAGGCAAGTAAAAAGAGCGAACTCGCATGTTACGATCGGCCAAAAGCCAGGACGGCAGTCCACCAAATTCCCATTCTGAACAAATATAAGGACTTGGTCGGGCGATTAAATAAAGCCCTAGTCTGTCAGCAATTTTAATAAATTTCTCTACATTAGCGATTCCAGAAAAATTAAATTCACCTTCCCTTGGCTCATGTAAATTCCAAGGTATATAGATTTCAACACAATTAAATCCACAGGCTTTTAACTTCAGTAGACGATCCTCCCAATATTCTGGAACGATTCGAAAATAGTGAATAGCACCTGATATTAATTGAAATGGCTCCCCATCCATAACTTTTTTCCTTGAACTGATAAATTTGTCACTTCCACATCTCTCCTGTCTAGATGAATTTACGATTGTAATTCCACAACAAAAACAATAGACCTGATAATCCCAGCAATTGGACAAGCAAATAAACTCTTCCGACCGTTTTTTGTCCTACAATGACTAAATACAAACAAAAAAGAAAGAAGAGAATTTTAACGATGCGTAAAATAAGCCCTTTCATTGCTCATTCCTCCTATAGTAGGTTTCCAAGCACTCCCCCGAATCGTACAGAGTATATGGCTCTCCACTTACTTATTGACCTTCTAGTTTTATGAATTTCGCTATGACTCCCTTATAGGTGTACCTTCGATTACTTGACACCGCCAACAGTCATTCCTTTTGTCATTCGTTTTTGCACAATAATGTATAAAATTAACGTTGGTAACATAACAATGACCATTCCCGCATACATAGGTCCATAGTTTACCGCCGCTCTCTCAGCTGATAACAAGTTCATTAAACCAACTGTTAATGTTTTATTTTCACTTGGCATTAACGTTAACGCGATAATATATTCATTCCAAAAAGCTAGGAAATTAAAGAGAATGACGATGACAATACTAGGAAGAGCCATGGGAATCATGATCGAAATCATTGTTCTAAAATAACCAGCGCCATCAATACCGGCCGCCTCCTCAAAGTCAGACGGCAGTGTTTGAAAATAACTCATTAATAAATAGATTGTAAACGGCAAAGACGTAGCAGCATATACAATAGCTAGAACTAGCCGATTATTAAGGAAAAAGGCATCACCGTCCATGCTTCTTAAAAGATTATTCCAATCTAGTAACATTAAAAAGATAGGTACAACAATGTAACTGACATTAATAAATAATCCGGCTTTCACGAACATACGGATGATTTTTCGTCCTATAAAATCGAAACGAGCCAAAACATAGGAAGCCGGCAAAGCAACAACCAATAAAACGACTAAAGCCAATGCCGTAACGATTACCGAATTCAACAAATAATCGCCCATTCGCGCCTCCTGGAATGCCTCTACAAAGTTTTGAAAATGAAATCCTCTGGGCAAAGCCCATGGATTTCCGTAAAACTCTTCATTCTCTTTAATAGAAGCCAAGAATACCCAGGCAACTGGGACGAGAATGGACACAGCCAATCCAATTAAAGCTACGTAAATAAATATTTTATATAACGTTTCTGTACTCAATCGCTTCGAAACTTTCATCGTTCTTTAACCTCCTCTTAATACTCTAGGACATCGCGTTTCGTAATATGGTTGAGAATGGCCGCAAGCGCAAATGAAAATAGAAACACGACAACACCAATTGCCATTCCATATCCAAACGTCGAATTCGTGTATGCTTGGTTGTACATATAGAAGAGGAAAACAGAGGTAGAACCATCCGGCCCGCCGCCAGTCATCGTTTGTACAAGTAAGAAGCTTAAATTAATTGTGCTTATAATGAAAAACGTTAACGTAGTGCGAATGTTATTCCAAATCAACGGTAGGGTAATATCAAAAAATTGCTTGACTTTACCTGCACCTTCAAGTGATGCTGCTTCATAAAAACTTTCTGGAACACTTGCCATACTCGACATATACATGACCATATAGTATCCAATGGCTTGCCATATAAGCGCAGCACAAATACTGTAAATAACGATATCTTGGTTACCGAGCCACATTTGTTTCCAATGATCGAGATGAAGCAAACCTAGAATACTATTAAGTAACCCTGTCTCGGGGTCATAAATCGCCGAGAATATCCCTGCGATGACAACGATCGATAATATATTAGAAATATAAAATACAACTCTGAAAAAATTGGTACCCTTCAATTTTTCCTTTGTCAATACTGCTGCAAAAAACAGCGAGAAAATCATGGTGAAAATTGTTACGACCACAATCAATAGAATGGAGTTTTGGAATGAACGGAAAAAGTTCATATCATTCCACAATGTTTTAAAATTTTCAAAACCAACAAACTCTCTGTTATTGGAAAAACCACCCCATTGATAGAGTGACATTCGAAAAACTTCGAATGCCGGTATAAGAATAAAGAGTATTAGTAGTAGCACAGCTGGCAATACACATATACCGATAAAAATTCTTCTAGCGCTTGCCTTTTTCAAAATCTATCACCTCTTTAATGAACGAGCAAAAGCTCATTTACCAATGTTTGACATAGAACTAAAAGCTTTTACTAGACATATTAGATTGAGTTTTTTCTATAAAACTCAAAATACAAAACGGCGAGACGGAAGCCCACCGTTTTATGTACAAAAAACAAACAAAGAGAGTTAATTCATTGCCGGTCTTAATTTATCACTTGCTTCTTCAACACTTTTCTGCCATTTTTCAACAGACAATTTTCCACTTATTAACACTGTCATTTTGATGATATAGCGTGTCTCCCATGTTCACGCCTGCCACAGGCTTCGTTGAAGCAAATGTTCCCATTGCTGGTAATGCACCATTGTCATAGACACTATAGAATACTTTGTCATCATCACTTAACTTATCTGTAATACCATTGATTGGTTGGATTGCACCCGCCTCTTGGAAGATGGCAGCAGCCCGATCTGAATACATAAATGCAATGAATTCCTTCGCAACTTCCTTATTTTTTGCAGACTTTGGAATCCAGATTTGTTCAAAAAACGTAAAAGCATAACGATCCCCGTCCTTTTCAAATGCCGGTACAGGCATCATCGCCCATTTAAATCCGTCAGCCCTTGGAGCCTCAGCCATTTCATCAACAATCCAAGTTCCGTTGGGCATAAATAATGCTTTATTATCTAGAACCAATTGTTGGTTCTTTGTGAAATCATTTGGATTACCATTGGCAACTGTATTTGGATGTGTGTACTCTGCCAGCTTACCAACTGTTTCAAATACTTTTG
Organism: Lederbergia ruris; assembly: GCF_018332955.1. Taxonomy (NCBI): domain Bacteria; kingdom Bacillati; phylum Bacillota; class Bacilli; order Caryophanales; family Bacillaceae; genus Lederbergia; species Lederbergia ruris. The sequence continues at coordinate 45,453 of NZ_BORB01000008.1, read as the reverse complement.
TTGCTTCTGGTGATTCCCAAATTCCATCTTCATATGTCATAGCTTTATTAAACAAATATGGACCACCTGCCGCGTAGAGCATGGAGCCAAATAGTGTATCAAAATAACCAGCTATTGGATAAGTAAATAAAGAGATTCCCTCTCCCTTTGCCTTTTCACCTAATTCAAACATTTCATCCCATGTTTCTGGGACATCCCAACCCTTTTCTTCAAACAAACCGGCATTATAGAATAAACCTGTTGGGCTATAGAACATCGGAGCAAGAAATGTCTTTCCATCTGCATAAGGGTTAGTCGCTAGAGTATCCGTGAAACCAGGTAGTAATTTATCTTTTACGACAACATCTTCACCTAGTACTTTCATATCTAAAACATCCGTCAACTCTTCCAAGCCATCTTCTTTAATCAAAGTTTCTGTTAGTGCTTCTTTACGACTTGTAGCAAGGTGAAAGACATCTGGATATTCTCCTGCTTGCATATTCGGACGTACAACTTCCTCAATATTCTTTTCAACAGTTAATTCAACAGAGACATTTTTATGTTCTTCTTCAAAAGCCTTTGCAATCTTTGTCCACATTTCGGAACCATAGGCAGATTCTAGCGCAGCTAAATGCAAGGTCGTTTTTTCATTAGAACTAGAATTAGTTCCTTCTTTTTCTGGGGTGCTTGCTTCATTATTTTCCCCTGAACATGCGGCCAAGCCTAGTAAAAAGGCTGTAGAGATGATGGCCAAAAACCGTTTACTTTTTCTCATTGACGATCCCCTCTTTCTTAATAACTTTACATATAGCGTACATTTCAATAAGCGCTTTCACAATAATCTTCTTGTTCAACTTTTTAGGAATATTGCTTTATTAGACTTTTCCACAAAACCTTAGTAAAGAATGTTAAAAATGTTCAGTAAAAGGGACGCCCGAATTTTTCATTAATTAACTTCTCTGTTGCTCATGTATCAGCGAATTTCTCTTTCGTAGAAAACAAAGGGCGTGAGCGAGATCATAAACCCTTTCCTTCCTTTAATCTTATTATTTCTCAAGAATATAAATCTTTCCATACAATTCACCTAAAGAACTATTACATTTTACACAAAATGCAGTATGATAGATATAAGTGCATAAAAATACCTATAAGGATGTTAATTTGATGACAAAACGACTCTCAAGCAAAAAAATCTTTTTGGTTGTGACGCTCTTTACGATTCTTTTAACTAGCTTTCGGATCGGATGGATTTCTTATTATAAAATTCCCGAACATCCCCATGCCAATAAAGGGGTGCTTGACCTAAGTGCTTGGCATTTTGATGATCGAACAACCATCCCACTTGATGGAGAGTGGGAATTTTATCCCTCTTCTTTCAATTTACAAGACGAAGAGAAAAACCGACACTATGCACAAGTTCCTAGCAATTGGCAAGGAGATTTGAACCCTAATGATCCGAAACAGGCATTAGGATATGGCACTTATAAATTGAAGGTTATTTTACCCGAAACCCCCACCTCCCTGTATGGCATTCGACTTACAGAAGTGACGACAGCAGCAAATGTGTTACTCGACGGAAATTTGATCGCTGAATCGGGTCAAGCTGTAGAAAAGTCCAAGCAGAAAGGACCCAAACAAAGGCCAATGCCTGTTTTCTTTCAGCCTGACAACCATGAAATTGAACTTACAATCCAAGTCTCCAATCATGAGGCGCCTCTTGAGGGAGGAATTACAAAATCCATTAAAATCGGGACAGAAAAAGCCATTACAAAAGAAAGCCAGCAATCCAAGACTTTACAAATGGTGATCTTTGTCATCTATCTCTTTCATGGAATGTATGCGTTTGGCTTGCTATGGATCGGAAAAGGCAGATATCGGAAAGAGCTTTTTTATTATGGCCTCATGCTTGCTTTAGCCGCTTTTACCAATTTGATTGACGATGACATGATTGTAGCCTTGCCTATTAGCTATGAATGGTATCATCGGCTACTCTCGTTCACTTTCATTAGTACTTTATTCGCTCTTTTACAATTTATTAAGGCTTATTTTAAAGCGGAGACGCTATCTTTTCGGATCTTTGTTATCTTTTATTCTATTCTGTCGATCGCTTATTTCATTGTCCCGTACCAGTATTATTACCATCTAGCCTTCGGAATGATGCTACTGTATTTCAGTGGATTTTATTTTTTATTCTCACAAACAATCCCTGCTGTGCGAAAAGGGCATTCTGGAGCCATATTTATTTTATTGTTTATCACCAGTTATACACTTAATATGCTCTGGGGAACGGCTGGTAATGCCAATTTAACCAACATTCCCTATTATCCATTCGATTTCATTATGTCGATTTTGATGATTGCGTTTCTATTATTAAACAAGCATATGCAAATCGTTCAGCAAAACGAAGAGCAAAAGGAGCAATTGCAAAAAGCAGATAAGAAGAAAAACGAATTTCTAGCGAATACTTCTCATGAATTACGTAATCCGCTTCAAGGGATGATCAGCATTGCCCAAACTCTCTTAAACGGTCATAAAGAGGTATTATCTAAAAAGAATAAGAATGATTTACATTTACTAGTACGAATCGGTCAGCAAATGAATTTTGTCTTAAATGATCTGCTTGATATCACAAAGCTGCAAGAAAAATATATTCAGTTAAATCGAGGAAAGCTAGATCTTCGGACTATCGTGTTTGGAGTACATGATATGCTTCGATATATGGAAAAAGAAAAAAGTGTGCAGTTTTCTGTTTCCATCCCTTCTTCTTTTCCAATGGTTTATGCCGATGAAAATCGTCTCATTCAAATTGTTTACAATCTCCTTCATAATGCCCTGAAATATACATATGATGGATCGATCACTATTTCCGCCGAACAAGAAAATGGGATGGCGAAGGTTTTTATCAAGGACACAGGAATTGGGATGGATGAAAATATGCTTAAGAAAGTTTTTCTTCCTTATGAACAGGAAGATGCAAGTATTACTTCGATTGGTTCGGGAATTGGCTTAGGTTTAGCGATTTGTAAACAGTTAGTGGAGTTACATGGGGGCGAAATTTCAGTTGAATCCAAACCTGGTGAAGGTTCTACCTTTTCATTTACACTCCCGTTGGTACATGAACGTGATGCTGAAAATGAGGTAGCAGCTTCAGAAGAAATTTTAAATGTTTCATCTCCGCATCTATCTACGACAAATGCTATCCTAACGGCCCAAAATATTGAGACTTCTCACGTTCAACGCGCAAAAATCTTAATTGTCGATGATGATCCCGTTAATCGCCAAGTGTTAAGTAGAATTTTAATGGAGGAAAATGACATTATAACCGCGGCTAGTGGAAAGGAAGCCATGGACTATATCCGGAAAAAGGATTGGGATTTAGTGATTTCCGATGTGATGATGCCCAACATGTCGGGTTATCAATTGACTGCTAAAATTCGCCAGCAATTCACACTTTCAGAGTTGCCAATTCTATTGTTAACCGCTCGTAATCAATTGGAGGACATTTATACTGGGTTTCAATCTGGAGCCAATGATTATGTATCGAAACCGGTCGATGCTTTAGAATTACAAACTCGTGTAAAGGCCTTAACTGATTTAAGACAGGCAGTAAAAGAACAACTTGCCATGGAAGCGGCCTGGCTACAAGCACAAATTAAACCGCATTTTCTGTTCAATACATTGAATTTGATTGCCTCGCTCAGTGAAATCGACCCGGGGCGTATGAGTCAATTACTAGAGGAGTTTGGTCATTATTTACGTAGGAGTTTTGATTCCCAAAACATCCAAACATTGGTAGCCATAGACCACGAGTTAGAACTCGTTCGCTCTTATTTATATATAGAGAAGGTACGATTCGGAGAGAGATTGCAAGTAAAATGGGAGATACCAGAATCACTTCATACTGAAGTTCCGCCATTATCCATCCAAACGATTGTGGAAAATGCGGTCAACCACGGCATTCTCAAAAGACAGGAAGGTGGATATATCTGCATTCGTATTTTAGACAATGACACCCATTATGACATTTCGATTACCGATAATGGAGTTGGCATGGAGGAAAGGCACATTCAGCAAATTATGAATGAATCCTCACACCAATTAAGTCAAGTAGGTATCCGCAATACAAACAAACGCTTGAAGCAACTCTTTGGAACTGGGTTGATCATTGAAAGTCAAACTGGTCGTGGTACGACCGTACGTTTTAAAATTCCGAAATAAGGCAAACGCAGGCACGCAAAAATTATAACCGCACCATATCGATGGACTCGCACACACTGCTTCTAGCTACTTACCGATGACATCAGTGCCAGTCAACAAGCTCACTAAGCTCCGGGTACCCTAAGAAAAAAGCTTTCACAAACCACTTAAGTTTGTGAAAGCTTTTATTTTTGTTACCCTTTATTCCGTTCTGCGACGATAGATGAGATACGACACTAAACCGATTATGACTAGGCTGATTCCAAGTAAAATCATGTTGTAATAATTGGTTGCTGTGTTTGGTAATCCTTGCTTATGATTTGAATCTTTTTTATTCGCAGTGTTTGTTGGATATTTTGGAGTTTCGGTTGGGACCTGCTCTCCTTTAGGCTTCCCATTGTCCACTGGACCCTTCCCTGGCTCCTTGGGATCTTCTGGGTCCTCAGGCTTTGGTACAGGTGCTTTTTTATTGACCGCTTTTACCTTCGTACTCTCCTTTTGCCCCTTTTCAATCGTGAAGACAATAGGTGTCTTATCTAATTCATACCCCACAGGAGCCTTCACTTCAACAAATTGATAATCCCCTGGCTTTAAGTCAGAAACAACGATTTTTCCTGTTTTATCTGTCGTCAGATCGGTTTGTAAAACTTCTCCAGCCTGATTCTGCAGTTCAAAAGTTGCACCTGCTAAAACCTCATCTTTTTCGTTATATTTTGTCAGTTCAACCGTACCATAGATTAATTTATTGGTAATATTGAAGCCGTCGATGTTCTGCTCATAACCTTCAACAGCTTCTTCATCCACTGTGTAGGTGATTTCTTCACCTGCTTTATATTTTGGCAAGTCTGTGAAGCTGTACTTCCAGTCATCTTTTTCTGTTACTTCTACTGAATGTATTTCCTCACCATTTGCAAGAAGATTTACAGTAATTTTCTCTGGACGAACACCGTCTTGGTTATTTGCATCATCCCAAGTTTTCTTACCGGCTACTTCCGTTACTTCTGGCGTGTGCGTGTTTGTCATCATGATATTGCCATGGTTTTCATCGTTTACGGTTGTTTTATATCCTGGAACTTCAGTAATTTCAGCTACAGAATATACAATTGTTTTTCCTGTTGCTTTTGTATCCAATTCATCCCATGTATAGGTCCAATTGTTTTCTTCTGACAGCTTAACTGGATCACCCACTGATTCACCATTAGCTGTTAACTGTACCTCAATACTTGCTGGACGGATGCCATCTTGGTTATTCGCGTCATCCCAATGTTTTGTGACTGTAACACTTGTTTTTCCTGGTGTGTGATGGTTTGTTATGTCATAACCTTTCACTTCTGTTGTGTAATCTTCTACAGTATTTTCCGTAACTGTATACACAATCTCTTCACCAGCATCATACTTCGACAAGTCTGTGAAGCTGTACTTCCAATCATCTTTTTCTGTTACTTCTACTGAATGTATTTTCTCACCATTTGCAAGAAGATTTACAGTAATTTTCTCTGGACGAACACCGTCTTGGTTATTTGCATCGTCCCATGTTTTCTTACCGGCTACTTCCGTTACTTCTGGCGTGTGCGTGTTTGTCATCATGATATTGCCATGGTTTTCATCGTTTATGGTTGTTTTATATCCTGGAACTTCAGTAGTTTCAGCTACAGAATATACAATGGTTTTTCCAGATGCTTTTGCATCCAATTCATCCCATGTATAGGTCCAATTGTTTTCTTCTGACAACTTAACAGGATCACCTACTGATTCACCATTAGCTGTTAACTGTACCTCAATACTTGCTGGACGGATGCCATCTTGGTTATTCGCGTCATCCCAATGTTTTGTGACTGTAACACTTGTTTTTCCTGGTGTGTGATGGTTTGTTATGTCATAACCTTTCACTTCTGTTGTGTAATCTTCTACAGTATTTTCCGTAACAGTATACACAATCTCTTCACCAGCATCATACTTCGACAAGTCTGTGAAGCTGTACTTCCAGTCATCTTTTTCTGTTACTTCTACTGAATGTATTTTCTCACCATTTGCAAGAAGATTTACAGTAATTTTCTCTGGACGAACACCGTCTTGGTTATTTGCATCGTCCCATGTTTTCTCACCAGCTACTTCCGTAACCTCTGGGTTGTGTGTATTTGTTATGTTGTAGCCTTCAATAGTCGTTTCATAACCTTCCACAGCTTCTTCTGAAATAGTGTACACTATTTCTTCCCCTGCGCTATATTTAGGGAGATCTGTGAAGTTATAGCTCCAATCAGTTGCAGCAGTTACTTTTTCTGATCTGATTTTTTCACCATCTGCGAGAAGATTTACGGTAATCGATTCTGGTCGAATTCCGTCTTGGTTATTAGCATCTGCCCAAGTTTTAGAAACATTAATACTGATTTGTTCTGGTGTATAGCTGTTAGTAATATCCAGACCATTAATCTTAGTAGAGTAACCTTCTACGTTATCCTCCTGAATGGTGTAATTTATTTCTTTTCCATTCTCGAATTTTGGTAAATCTGTAAAGGCATAGTTCCAATCCGTTTCCTCAGAAACTTCAACGGCTTCTACTTCGTCATCATTCGCTAATAGATGAACAGTAATGGATTCTGGACGCTTGCCATCTTGATTATCGGCATCATCCCAAATCTTCGTTCCTTCTAAATCAATGAGCTCGGGCTCATGGTTATTTGTAATCACATAACCATCGTCAGCATTTCCGGTTGTTTCTGTTTCATAACCATCAACGGCTACCTCTTCCACCGTATAATCGATTAATTCACCGTTTTTAAATTTATCTAGCTCGGTAAAGTCTGCTTGCCAATTGTTGGATTTATCCAATTCGATGGAGTCTATTTCTTCGCCATTAGCAAGTAAGTTTACCGTAATGGAATCTGGACGAATACCATCTTGGTTATCAGCATCTGCCCATTTCTTGGTAACGTTGATACTGGTTTGCTCTGGTGTGTGATGGTTGCTTAAAATAATATTTCCATGATCCGCATCATTGATAGAGACCTCATAACCTTTTGGTACAGATACTTCTTTTACCGTATAATTAATTTCTTCTCCACCGTTTTGGTATGCGTCCAATTCTGACCATGTATGCATCCAGTCATTTTTTGCGGACAAAGTAACCGGATCTCCAATCTTATCTTCTCCTGCATACAATTGAACTTTAACCTGTTCAGGACGAATGCCATCTTGATTATCGTTATCGTTCCAGCCTTTCGAAACGGTAACCGATGTTTGTTCTGGTGTGTATGCATTAGTGATTGTTACGTTGCCTTTATCACTTGCTTCCAGTTCTGTGGAATACGCTGGAACATTATCTTCTGTTATACGATAACGAATTTCTTCTCCGTTACGATTTTTTGGCAAATCTTTAAACGTATGTGCCCAATCGTTTTTCTCATTTAGTTCAGCTGTGTCAACAATCTCAGATAAATCATTGAGTACATTGACTGTTACACTATCTGGACGGACACCATCTTGATCATCTGCATCGTCCCATACTTTTGTAACAGGAATTTCTACTGTATCTGGTGTGCGGTTGTTCGTAATCAAGACGTTTCCATTAGCTTCTAGTACAGTTGGTTCCTCATAACCATCTGGGATAACTGTTTCTTTTACTGTATACTCTATTGGCTCGCCATCATGGTAAACATCCAGTTCTGTCCATGAATGGGTCCAATCATTTTCTGCTGATAAACGAACAGGTTTTTTGACAGGTTCTCCATCAGCGAATAATTGAACTGTTACGTGGTCCGGGCGAACACCATCTTGGTTATTACCATCGTTCCAAGCTTTATGAACTGACATAGATGTTTGTTCTGGTGTGTAACTGTTCGTGATGACAAATCTATCTGCTTGTTTGGTAGTTTTTGATGAATAATCTGCAATGGCATCTTCTACAACACGATATTCGATTTTATTTCCGTCACGATATTTGGGAACATTCTCGAATACATGAGACCAGTTACCATCTTTGCCTGCTGTTATTTCTTTTGTCGCAACAACTTGATTCAAATCATTGATTAAACGAACGGTAATACTCTTCGGTCGTTTGCCATCTTGATTATTCGCATCATCCCATTCTTTTTCAACTGGAATATCAATCAATTCAGGCTTATGACTGTTGGTAATCGTAATTGCTCCATGATTTTCATTATTTATTTCCGACTTATATCCTGCTGGAACTTTCACTTCCTCAACAGAATATTTAATGCCTTTTCCACCATCACGATTTGTATCTAGTCCAGTCCATGTATAGGACCAATCATCTGCTGCTGTAACGAGTACCTCATCCCCTAACGGCTCTCCATCTGCGAGCAATTGAACGCGAATGCTGTCAGGACGTAAACCATCTTGATTATTTTCATCATCCCAGAACTTATTAACTGTGACAGATGTTTGTTCTGGAGTATGTTTATTCTTTACAGTGAATGTCCCATCACCATTGTTTGAAATAACAGTAGAATAATCTTCTACCGTATTCTCTGCTACGCTGTACTTAATTTCGTTTCCATCACGGTATTTTGGTAAATTCTCAAAGACATGCGACCAATTATCTGCAGCGCTTATTTCTGCAGTTGCCATAACTTGTGAACGATCATCATAAAGGTTGATGGTAATGCTGTCCGGGCGTGCTCCGTCTTGATTATCGGCGTCATCCCAAACTTTATTCACCGTAATATCGGTAACTTCCGGTGTGTAGCTGTTGGTGATGGTATAACCATCTTCGGCATTTCCATTAATTTTTCTATCGTATCCTGTTGGAACGTTTGGTTCTTCAACCTTATAGGTAATCTTCTTTCCAGCTTGATATTCATTTAGATTAGTAAAGGTAGCTTGCCAATTATTTAATGCATTCAAGATTATCGATTGCCCAGTTGGTTCATCATCTGCTAAAAGACTTACAATAATGGAGTCTGAACGTTTACCATCCTGGTTATTTCCATCTTTCCATACTTTTTCAACAGGTATATCTATAGTGCTTGGTGTATAGCTGTTTGTGATGACAAATCCATCTGCGGCGTCTCCAGTAATATTACTATCATATTGATCTGGGACGTTCACTTCTTTAACGGTGTAAGTAATCTTATCTCCGCTATTATCAAATTCTGGCAGATTAGTAAATTCACCGTGCCATGCATTTTTACTATCTAGGATTATATTGTCTACTTCTGTTTCCCTATCATTTGCAAATAATGCAACTTCAATAGATTCAGGGCGATTACCATCCTGGTTATTCGTATCCTCCCACACTTTTTCCACGGGAACTTCAGTCTTTGGGGATACAAATTTATTTGTAATCGTTAATCCATCTTTTGAAATAGATTTCTTAAAGTTCCTAGGAACTTTTACTTCATCAACTGTATATTGATATACTTTGCCGTCGATGTCGGTTTTATCTAAGTTTGACCAAGTATACTCTGTTTCGCCAGCTTTCAAGGTCACAGGATCGCCGAGAGCTTTACCATTTCTGAATAATTGAAGTTCGATGGATTCTGGTCTTTGGTTTTCTCCACCTTGCCACACTTTCGTTCCTGTTACATCGATTTTTTCTTTGGTATTTTTAAAAGTTTTCGTTACAACATTCTCTTCGTTGTTGTTATATGCTTTATTAACATCAATTTCTATTTCTTCTTCAGAAAGAACATATCCTGTTGGTGCTTTTTCCTCTACCAGATAATACGTTCTAAGTGGTAAATTTCCAATCTCAAGGACACCATCTACTGTAGTAAATGCTTCTTCCTGTGTATATTGAACTCTTTTACCATTTAAATCGTACCATAACGTAAAGGTAGTTTCGTTTGTGATTGTTTCTCCAGTCTCTGAATCTACTTTCTTTACACTCAAAGCGCCTCTTTTCGGGGCCCATTCGCCTCCTGCATCAGAGAACTGCCTAGCATTTAATTTACTTGACTCTTTAACTTGCTGATCAATAGCATTTCCATCTAACGATATTCTGTTGCCAATTTGACCTTTTTTTGCCGTTACAACAGTTGTATATTTTAAAACTAAGGTGTCTCGTAAATCTTCCTCCATATTGATTGTTAAAACATTCTCACCATCGTCTGTTGTGCTGACATTAAGTGTATAGTCCGTTCCTTCTACTAAAGCATTATCTAATTCCTGTGCTTTATAGACTTCAAGACTACCTGATAAATATACATGTCCAGCACTGATTTTATCCGTAATCACAGCGTTTTTAATGATAGATAAACTTTCGTTGACTGTTGCTTCCCATTTAACCACATCGCCTGTGAATACACGATCACCATCTAGACCGATTGCTCCTTTTTCTAAGAAGTTATCGTACTGACCATAGTTAAGGGTAGCATTATAAGGATAGTCCACACCTCCAGCTGTAACTGTTGCATTGTTGGTATAGCTTTGTGCTGAAATGTCTGGTACGGATGTGGTAAATTCAACTACATATCTCTCCGTTACTTCGAAACCTTCAGCAAAAGTTAAAGTGAATTTGTTACCTTCACCAGTTACTGTATAATTATCAGAATCTAGTACAGTATCTTTTATAGTCGTCTCACCATTAGTATCTACATCATAAACAGATACTTTAATACTATCCTCATCGATATTTCCAGCATAGGCTAACGTATCTGTTATGCTAACTCCTTTTCCAAGGTTTTGTTCTTGATAATTTGTGTATAGTTGCCAAGCAATTTTTCTTTCACCACCACTTACCCAGCCGTTTCCTTGGTTACCTTCACTATCAACATGTATAAATTGACCTTCTTTTTTACCGCTATTCCAAGAATCGTCTCTTACCCTTGTATCAGCGTTGCGAGTTTCGTCAATTGGATTACCATTTACCGTTTCTCCCTCAAAATGCGCACGATTACGATATACTTTATCTTGCTCTCCATCACGCACATGCGGATCTAATGTATGGCCATCTACTTCATACTGTGGATCATAAGAGGTTGTATAATCAACAACTAATTGGCCACCGTCTAATGGCAATGCATTATCTAAAAGGGTAATGATAAACCCTTTGTGATAGCCTGTTTCACCATCTTCGGTTCTAGATGCAAGAGTGTAATCTGTACCTTCTACAAGCTTTTTTCCAGCATGATTTACTTTTACCGAATCCGGTAATAAAATCATCCCTTTATTCGGGAAGGTATCTTCTATTACTAATGAGTCAATTGCTTCTCTTCTTGGATTCACATTCAATTGCCAACTCATCGTTTTAGCATTATAGTCTATTCCTTTAAAACTCTTACCATATGTGTTCCCTTCTGGTTTGATTTCTGCATTACTATTTTCCCCGTCTTCACCAATTCCCTCACCTGTCATACCAACACTATTATTAAAATTATTTTTAGTGAAATCGGTAATCTTAGTTGTATACTTTACTTTAAGCTTGTGTGTGCCTACATCTCCTAAGTTAATAACAACTGCTGTTCCACCTTCAGCATCAGGATCAAGGCTGATTTCTTTAGGAGTATAATCATTTCCTTCTTCATCCGTGATTTTAATATCACTTTCAGAAATTGCTAACCCTTCCGGAATTAAATCTGTCAGCACTACATTTCCAATTGGATGTCCTGCTTCATTGATGTGAATCGTCCAGCTGACCGTTTTGTTGTCATAATCTACATTAGATACCCCTTCTTTACGAAGGACGGGATCTCTAACGATATTTACCGTTGCATCGTCACTATTTAATTCATTTTCACCATCTTTTAGGGTTGCTTCATTTTGAAATCCATTTTCCTTTTGATAATCACTATTGTTGACTTTTGACCAATCAACATCTGTTTTAAATTTAATACGATAGGCGTCATCTTGCCCTAATGCTCCCAAGTTAATTGGGAATCCTGTAAACGAATCGCTATGAGCCTCTCCTTCTACCCAGTTACCTCCATTTTGTGTAATTTTAACTACTTGGATACTATCTGGGTCTACAGTTAAACCATCAGGCAAGCTATCTTCTATTATAGCCTCACTAATTAAACTCCCATTTTTATTCACATCAACTTGCCATTGAATAACATCGCTGTCTCCAATTTGCCAACCATTCTTTTCAACTGGATTACTTCTTGTCAATCCACCAACGGTAGCCTTGGCTGGTAAACTTGTGTCACCATATTCAAATGTTGCTTCATTGGTAAAGGATTCCGCAGCGTAATTTGCAATGGTCGTCGTATATTGAATACGATAGCCATTGAAGGGAGCGATTGTACCTAATTCAATTGGGAATTTAGATGGATTTAGATTTGATGTTACATCAGCACCTTTTCTTATATCTCCATCATAGCCAACGTTTAGCTCATGGATAACAAAATTCCTAGCTTCACCTAATCCATTAGGAGTGTTATCTTCTAAAGTTGCAGCAGTGATCTCTTCATCATTGGTATTGATTACATCAATCGTCCATGTAATTTCTCTTGCATCATGCTTCGTATCGGGATGTCCTTCTTTTTCAATACCGCTATGTTCTATATTTGGCCGTGCAATGACGGTGATGTTATTTTCGTGACCATCATTGAATGGAATTTCTTGTTCAATATTTTCTTTAAACTTTTCCAAATTAAATTCTAAACCGAGATTCACATATCCGTTATGGACATCATCATTTTCGATATTTTCATTGAATACGAATCTTAGGACGCCACTTTCAATATTGTAGGTTCCTACCACCATTCCCTCAACGATGATATCTTCTTTGGGTGTTGTGACCATTTTAAAGGCGGCGGAAAGTTGGATTTCTGCTGTATCACCAGCTTTTGCATTAAGTCCCTTCGTATCCCAAGTAAACCCAAGCTGAGCAACAGTTCCTTCCTTTATTACAATAATGTCACCATCTTCAATTGGTTCACCATCAATTTTCAAACTTTCAAAAGTAAAGATATTCCCTAACTCAACCTGTGGTTGAACATCAGTTGCAGCAGAAGTTGCAGTGTCTTCCTTTTCCGTTCCTTCGTTCTCTACTGCTTCTTTTGCCTCTTCTTCAGTGGTTACTTCCGATTCTTCATCAGTATCCACTGCTCCTGTTTCTTCCTCTTTTTCCGTTTCTGTTTTTGCAGTTTCTTCGTTATCAATAGCTTTTTCTTCTTGCTGCTCATCAGCACTATCTGATTCCGTCACTTCTTCTGACGATTCATCCTTTGCTTCTGCTTCTTTATCGGGCGTTTCATTCTGTGTTGCTTGATCTGTTTCACCTTCCGAAACTTCTTGCTCTACGTGCTCGGCTTGTATCACAAAATTGCCCTTGGCTTCTGGATGTTCCTTTGCATTTTCGTTAAAGCTAGCTGAAATGAGGCCATCTGCTGACGCTTTATATTCTCCTATTTCTGTTTCTTTATCTAATAATTTTCCTGATTGTTCTTGTTGTATGTTTATTTCCTCGGGGATTGGAAGAACAAATTGGTTTTCAATTTCCAGGTCTATCCCTTTAAGATCCCAATCCACACGAACATCGACAGCGGAGGATTCTTCATTTGGCTCTGCGATGTTCACACCAGAAAACACGTTATCTGTATGCTCTTTTGCTTGAACTGGTGCTGCAAGCAGGAGACCATTCGATAACGTCTGCAAAATCGATAACGTGATAAATAGCAGACTTACTCTTTTTCTCACTTACTCTACCCCTTCCCTTATGATCAATAGCATACATGTGCATGCTAAAAGCACTTTAAACCTCGCCGCTCAACAATTTCTAAACAAAGTTTGGCTCTAAACTGAAGGGTTTAGGTATAAAGAAGTGTTGTTCGTTAATATGCATTGTTTTGTTTGCATACATCTTATACAATATAATGAATAGAATATTCTTATCGAGGTAAGGGGGGGGATGTTTTTTGAAAGCGATTCTAATTGATGATGAACCACTTGCTTTGGAATATCTTGAATTACAGATTAAGAAAATAAGTACTATGAAAGTTGCAGGGAAATTCACCCATTTCGAAGTTCAGAAACATATAAATTTACTTAATGAAGTTCAAATTGCCTTTCTGGATATCGAAATGCCGCAAACCAGTGGAATAGAACTTGCGACTCAGCTTCTAGAAATCAATTCATCGCTTATTGTCGTTTTCGTAACCGGTTACCAAGAATATGCTATACAAGCTTTTGAATTAAATGCGCTTGATTATATTATGAAACCAATCCAGTTAGACCGCTTGCGAAAAACGTTGCAACGAATTGAAGAAAAACTACAAATGCAAGCTAGTGAAGTCTGCTCCGCGCAAAATCTTTTAGAAATTAATGTGAGTGGCGAGCTGTCTCTATCTATCAATGATGAAGAAATGAAGTTAAAATGGCGAACATCTAAATCGCTGGAACTATTTCTTTATTTATTACACAACTTCGGGAAATTTATCCATAAGACAGAGTTAATGGAGATCTTATGGCCGGAAATGGAAGAAGAAAAGGCGTTTCCCCAATTGTATACCGCCATCTACCACACAAGAAAAACATTGCATCCCGTGCGAGAGCATATATCGATAAAAAATGTGTCAGGTGGTTATAAACTTGTCGTGCAAAATAGCTTAATTAATGTTGTAGAGTGGGAAAAGGCCATTCAAAGTTTACCATCTCTCCATTCCACAACCATTCGGGAATATGAGAAGATAATGCATTTATATAAAGAGCCTTATCTACATAACTACGATTATATTTGGGTGAAAGGAGAGCGCCACCGTTTAGAGCAATTATGGATTAAAATGGCGTCTCGCATAGCAGATTGGTATGAAAGCAATCTAGAATTAGAAAGGGCCGAATCTTGGTATCTTAAAATTTGTGCACAGGCTCCTGAAGATGAACATGCTCATTTTTCTTTGATGAAGCTATATGCTGGCTTCCAATATGGTATCTTAGTAGATCATCAGTACAACATACTAAAAGAAGCTTTAGAAAACTTGGATTTATCCGTGAGTCCGGTCATCCAAGAATGGTATAAACTTTACCGGAATAAAGGCAAAGCAGGCACAGAAATATAAAAAATTTCCTTTTTCATTTTTACATTTCTCATCCTCGAGGCAAACGGTGCTCAAATCGTTTGGAATGCCCCTATGGAAACAGGGGGCGTGCTCATAAATGGTGATGCACAATATCCAAACGAAGAAAATGAGCTCTTAATTCAAAACAGCGACGCCACTTCCACGACGCCGCCGTTCATCTTAAGAGCTTTTGATTCTATCCTTCTCTATATTATGTTCTTTTAATAAGTCACGTATTTCCGAAAGCAGCGCTACATCTGGTGCAATCTCTGTTTCTTCTTCCAATACAGCTTCTTCCTTTTTTCTCTTCAGGCCGCCCAATAGTTTAATGAACAGGAAGATGGAAACTGCAATAATAAAGAAATCGACAACACTTTGGATAAATACTCCGTAAGCTACTTCAGCACTCCCAATTTTAAATTGCAGTTTTTCAAAACTATGCCCACCTAGTAAAGCGCCAACAAGTGGCATAATAATATTCTCAACCAATGAGGTAACAATTTTCCCAAACGCACCTCCAATTACTACCGCCACTGCTAAGTCCATGACATTTCCTTGGATCGCAAATTTTTTAAACTCTTCCCACAAAATAATCCCTCCCACTTCATAACCGGTATTGTATATGTATTTCCAGCATTTTTTCATCAAAAAGCGTATCAGGTTTTCTTTGAAACCTCAAGGTTTAATGCAAACAAAGGACCAATGCCCTATTCTTGAGCTTTTCTTAAAATTCTACCATTTCACTCCATTTCTCCTTATAATATAAAGAGGTGTTTGCTGAAGGAGGATCTATGTATGGAAGATAAACAAAACAAGTATGAATGGCTGAAGACCTTGGCCTTTGTCGTGATCATCACGATCGCCATTCGTACATTCTTATTTACCCCTGTCACAGTTGATGGCGCTTCGATGGAACCGACTCTACATGATCGAGAAAAGATCATTGTCAGTAAGACTATCAATTGGGTAGGAGAGATTCACCGTGGGGATATCGTCATCATAAAGGATCGTGAGGAGAAATTGAACTATGTGAAAAGGGTGATTGGGCTCCCAGGTGAAACAATCGAAATGGAAAATGATCACTTGCGTATTAATGGAAAGGAAATAAAAGAATCATATTTAACGGAAGCGAAGGAGTTTACTAGCCAACATGGGACCAAGTTAACGGAAAATTTCGGACCCATGATCATTCCAGAAGATCACTATTTTGTCATGGGAGATAATCGCCCCAATAGTATGGATAGTCGTGGCGTTGCTCCGTTTTCTTTGGGCTATATTCCTAAAGATCGTATCATCGGGAAAAGCAAGCTGGTCATTTTCCCCTTTCAAAATATCCGGATCACAAATTAATATTTCACTAAATTATAGTATTTCAGTCCCTCTTCGTGTTTGTTTAAATGACGATAATAAGAGAAAGGTGGTGGAGGCTCTTTGTTTTCTAAAACGAAAACCCTCTTCATTGTGATCCCGATTTTCTTATTGTTTTTCTTTCCTGCCAAAGTGGAAGCGCGTTCTTTTTCGATCGATGCTGTTGATGTCAATGCCTATATTTATCCTGACGGTGATTTGTATGTAGAGGAATTGTATACCTATACGTTTGCAGGGAAATTTAATGGCACAACCCGGATTATTGGGGATGATGATTTTGATGGCGTAGAATTTTTCGAAGGCTACCAGGTTCCGGATGACGCGGAAATGGGAAAAATCACACCGGAAAACGTGACACCGCTTCAGGTAGAAAGGGAAGATTATACGTACAAAGTTCATCGTCCCTATAAGGATGAAACGAAAAAGGTCTTTTATCGCTATCGACTCAAAAACGTGGCCAATAAATACGAAGATGTAGGGGAATTTTATTGGCGCTTTTTTGATGAAATGGGAGATAATGACCTTAACCATCTGCGTATCTTTGTCCATCTATACGGAGAAAATCAACTTTCGGAGAATACTCATGGATTTATTCATGATTTAACTGGTGGGAAAATGGAGCTGACAGAATCCGGATTATACTATCACAATGAGAAACTTCCAGGCGGAGAACCATTTGAGTTAAGACTCTTATTTCCAAGTGAGTTTCTAAGTGAAATGGAATATACAGAGAACAAGGAAATGCTCCCAACCATGTTAGCAGAGGAAGATCATTATAAGAAAAAATTGTCGATGAGGAATGACTGGCTACCAATTTCCGAGAAAGTGAGTCTCGTTTTCTTCATTCTTTTTCTAGTACTTTCTTTGTATGCCATTATTTTTCCAAAGCGACTTGTGCGTTTCTTTGGACGTTCAGCAGATTTTTCCGAAATAGAGAAATTGGATTCTTTTATATTAGTAGCATTAAAACGAAAACTAAAATTTATGCCAGAGGACATCAATGCCGTCCTCTTCCGCCTCCATCAAAAGGGCTATGTATCAGTAGAACACATCCCATCTAGCTTAGAATATCAAGAGGATGAGTATGCACCAGATCATACGTTTACATTTATCTTAGAAAAGGAATCTTCTGATCTATCCGAACATGAAAAGTATTTCATTGATTGGCTATTTACCGAAACGCAAGATGGAAAGCGAGTTTTTTCTTTAGATCAAATTCCTCTTAGCACGATTGGAACGGAGACGCAGAATTGGCGGAATAAAGAACAACGAGGCAGAGAAATAAGGGATTTTGAAAAACAGTTTAAGGAATGGAAGAAACTGGCTTCCAAAGATCCAGAACTCCATCGTTGGATCGAACCTGTCAAGTTAAGGAAAATATTCAAATATGGAATCATTCCTGTGTGGCTTATATGGACGGTGATTAATTTAATAATGGGAATGGGAGACCGTTTGGAGGTTTATCTTGGAATGGGGGGAATAGCCATTGTCTATTTATTCATCGCGTTCGGGAAACATGATCGTGTACTCTCAACCATATTATTTTTCATTTTGCTTGTAGTCATTTTTGCGGCTGGACTTGATCCAGGGATGGAATACTTACAAGCAACGGCTTTTCCTTTAATACTGATTTCCGCCTTCCTGCCAACCGTATCCTCTACGTATTATGGAGCAGCATATTATAGGGGAATGAAGAAGTGGATCAAAGGACTAAGAAAAAATCAGTTACAGCTTCCTACAGATGAAGCCCGATTGGAGACCTGTTTTCAACATGCCATTGCATTAGAGCAAGGATCTTTATTCGAATCGTATTACGGTGAGAAAATTCACGCAACAACCACAGGAGAACTGTATCCATTTCTGATTGCTCCCGTAGAAACAGCGCAAATTTATTCCTATCATCACATTGCCTTCCAATCAACCTACAGCAGCAGCTACTCCTCGAGTAGTGGCGGTGGCTCTTCTGGCAGTAGCGGCGGCTCTGGTGGTGGTGGCGGTGCAGGCGCCTTCTAAAGTGCCTGGAACGTCCCGAACTTTGTCGATTTTTCTTTTTTAAAAGGAAGTGATTGGAATCGTAACGGCTTTATATATTTTTGGCATTATTGGGGTTCTGGTAAGTTTAGTGATCGGCCTGCTTTCTGGAAGCTTTTGGATCTTCCTTCTTACCTTTGTGGGAGGTGTCATCTTCGCAACCATCCAATTTGCTCTAGCCAACGTACTGGAAAAACAAGAGATGATTCTTTATTATCTACAACAACAAGATCAGTTTCTGAAGAAACAGCTTGGAACAACGTTAAGAAAATGCTCGAATTGTCAATATGAATTTGACGCTGAGCTAAGCTCCTGCCCGCGTTGTGGTTCAAGGAAAGAGGCTGGGACATAAGTAAAACAGCCAACTTTAGGAACGAACAATTTAATGAAATAGCGGAGGAAATATACGGAGACTCCTGTGGGAAAAAAGGCATCGGTGAGACCCCGCAGCTCGGAACGCCCACGGAAAGCGAAGTATATTTCCGGAGCTAGTACATGCTCAAACATCGTATTGTTCGGATCTTTAGTTATTAAAAAATTTTTGTCCCTGCCTCTTCTTTATTTAAAAAATTTCCATCAAATTCACTTGAAAACCACTAAAAAAATTGGAGGTAATCAGGCCCGTTTCTGCTTTATTATCATGCTGCTCATACATTCCTTCTTCATTCAGAGTATAGACCGTGATGGTGTCGAGCATTGGGTTGACAATCCAATATTCCTTGACACCATCATTCATATAAAGATTAAGCTTCGTGATCAAATCATGTGACTGGTTGGAAGGACTAAGAATTTCAACAAGCAATTCCGGAACACCGACATATCTAGCATCCGTAAAGCCAGTTTTGTCACAAATAATACTGATGTCCGGTATGACGACTTTTGTCCCTTCGATGTTCGAACTTTTTAATTCAATATCATAAGGGGCATGAAACAACTCACATGGTTTCCCTTCAAGAAAGTCCTCAAATGCTCGTTCAAGCTTGCGTGAAACCCGTTGATGTTTCGTCGAAGGTGATGGAGACATGTAAATCACTCCATCAATATACTCTAGTAATGCATCACTGTTTTCGCGAATTTGCCAATACTCTTCTATTGAATACGTGCCACTTCGATATAAATGCATGTCAAATTCCCTCCCGAACTTCACTCTTTTACCTATAGCATACCATTTCTATTGGTGTCTTTCCTCTTAAATCCAGCCTTTTTCCTGTGCCAGCGCAATCGCTTCAATTTTATTTTTCGCTTCTAATTTTTGTAAAACGTCAGACATATAATTTCGAACAGTGCCAGCTGATAGATATAATTGCTTACCAATCTCCTTGGCTGTTTTTCCTTCAGCTGATAATTTTAAAATTTCCTTCTCCCTTTCTGTTAACGGATTATCTTCCTTATAAACGTTAAGTATCAGTTCATGATCATATTCCCGTTTCCCTTGCATCACCTTGCGAATCGAGTCCGCTAATTCATCAATCGAACCATCTTTTAATAAATAACCGTGAACTCCTGCCTTGATTGCTCGTTCAAAATAACCCGGGCGTGCGAATGTCGTCAGAATCATCACTTTGCATGGCAAACGTAGTTGTTTTAGTTCCTCCGCCACATCTAACCCACTTTTAATAGGCATTTCAATATCCATCAAACAAATATCTGGTTGGAAACGTTCGATCAAAGCAAGGGCTTCGTTCCCATCCTTTGCTTCACCAACAACCTCCAAATCCCCTTCAAAATCTAAAAGCGTTCCAAGTGCACCTCGTAGCATTCGTTGATCTTCCGCAATCACAATTCGAATCATAACGCCATCTCCTCTTGCTTCAAAATAAGCGGCACTGTGATTTCTAAGGTCATCCCCTTATCCACTCGATATTCCACTTGACCATTAAGTAAAGCCAACCGCTCCTCCATCCCTCGTAAACCATTTCCTATTTTCATATTTTCAGAAAATCCAATGCCATCATCCTGAATCTTGAGTGAAAAAGCCCCTTTTTCCTGTTGAAAATGAACGACACAATTCTGAGCTTTGCTGTGTTTGACAATATTTGTACCTGCCTCACGCAGACACATCGCGATGATATTTTGCACTAACGGGGGCAGATGGGTGAACTCATTTCCCCCTTTTTGTGAAAATTTAATGCCGGCCGCTTCCAGAATTTGCTCCATATGGATGAACTCTTCTGCAATCGTCAGCGCCCGCATTTCTGAAACCAATTCTCGAACTTGGCGAAGGGCCGATCGGGAAGTGCCTTCAATCTCACGCGCCTCCTCAATTGCCCGTTCCGGTTGTTTCTCAACCAACCTTTGCACAAGCTGGCTTTGTAACGTAATCAATGAAAGCGTGTGCCCTAATGTATCATGAAGATCACGAGCAATTCGAACGCGTTCTTCCCTTTTCACAAGCTCTTTAATTTTTTCATTGGCTTGATCCAATTCTTTTTCCAACTCCATCCGTTTATTCATCGAGCGAATCCCAAACGGAGAGATCAGCATCACAGCAACAAACGGTAAAAAAGTGAGGGTTTCGATATGGGCTCCCTGAATAAACAACAGTAATAGAGTACCAAGAAGCATAGAACTAAACACAATCAAAGCCCGCTTAAATAAAGCTTTATGTTCAAACCAGCCAATGAAGTTTGATGGAAAAAAACCTAAGAATAAATTATAAGGACCATACCAAAGGCTTAAGATGACAATGATGGCAAGTTGGATGGACAACCAACAGACATACACTTTTACAGGAGGAAAACAAAAAAGCTGTCGATACGAGATGAGAAAAAGCAAAATAAGGGTGTAGCCGATGAGGAGCTTCCACCCTTTTTCATTGGAAACATTAAAAATGGGCATAAGAAGATAAACAAGAAATATATACGGGAAAAATCCAAATTTTTTAGGAAATAACTGGAAATTGTTCACTGGTTACACCGCTTCCTGCTTCTTTCTTATATAGGTTGATAATAACATGAACACAATGAGATAAGCAGCCAAAATAGCGAAATTTCTAAATCCAGGTGCATGCCCTCGAATAATTTGCCAAGCCCCATTACCGAAATGGAAAGCCGGAAGCCAAGCTCCTATTTTTTGAATAATATTCGGTAATACGTCCATCGGCATCCACATCCCGCCAGAAATCGCAAGTGCCATATACATCACATTACTAATGCCAATCGCCGTATCGACACGTTTCATCGTTCCAATCAGAGTACCTATAGCTAAAAATGGTAGTGAGGCAAGTAAAATCCAGCCTGCACTAGCAAACCATTCCCAAACAGACAAATTGACCCCATTAATGAGAACCCCAGCGATAAAAATTACCACTACCGAAAATATATGAACCATCGTCTGCCCGACCATTTTCGCCGAATAATATACTAAATCCGATAATGGCGTGACTCGGATAAAAGTCGTCCATCCTTGTGATCGTTCCTCTACTAAGCGTATACCCATTGTCATAATCGAACTGCCCATCACACTGAAAGTCGTCATCGACATCAAATAATGGGCATTCCATTCATCCTTGTCAGGAACATCGTAATTTACTACTTTTGTAAAAATAAAATAAAACACAATTGGCATTAATAATGACCAGAATAGATAATAAGGATTTCGTAGCATTCGGAGCACTTCAGCTTGACATTGATGCCCAAACATCTTCATACTACATCACCATCTCTTTCTTGATCCATCAATTGTTCAAAAGCCTCTTCTAGTCGTCCTTTTTCAACGCGAATATCCCTCACTTCAAGTTGCTCGGCATAAATTTTTGCTAGAACCGCATCGGTATCATCCGTTAAAATAACCATTCTTCCGTCTTTCACGAAGCAGTCAGAGACAAAAGGCTCTTGGAGGAAAAACTTTTTCGGTAAAACATCCTTTGTGAGGAAGGAGACAGATTGCTTGGTCAATTGACGTTTCATATCATCCGGCGTGCCATCCGCCTTAATCACCCCATTTTGAAATAAAATGATCCGATCTGCGATATCATCTGCTTCTTGCAGGTAGTGAGTGGAAAAGAGGATCGTCTTCCCTTGCTTCTTTAAATGTTGAATATTTTCCCAAAACGATTTTCTTGCCGCGATATCCATTCCTACTGTCGGTTCATCAAAAAATAGCAGGTCTGGATTTCCCGCAAGCGCCAACGCAAAAGCTACTCTGCGTTTCTGTCCACCAGATAACTTTTCCACACGTCTTTTTAAATCGGATTCCCCTAATCCCGTTATTTTCAATAAGGTTTCTAAAGGCAGAGGATTAGGATAATAACTTCGAAAGAGACGAAGGATTTCCTTCACCTTTAAGCCATCCATTAGGCTCACTTCTTGCAGCATAACACCGATTCTTTCTCGAACCTCTTTTGTTTTCGTATCCTGGCCAAACAACTGGGCCGATCCCGCTGTGGGATTCAATAATCCAAGCATCATCAAGATCGTCGTCGTTTTACCGGCGCCATTTGGCCCGAGAATCGCCACGACCTCCCCTTGATGAACGGAAAAAGAAACATCATCCACCGCTTTTTTCCCTTTAAACGTTTTCGTTAAATGTTCAATTTTCACCACAGGTCTCACCATTCCACCCCCAATTTCTATACCTTTATTCTAACGTTCAGAAGTTGGGAATTTCAGTTGATTATGTAATGAATTGGAGATGACAACTGTCATATGTTGAGATTCCGCTCTATGAAAGAAAGCCATTCTCGTGCCGAAAAATCGACCGATGAATGGCTGATCACTATCGTTTACTTCCAGACTCCACCTTTTCCTTTTCTCCATCGAAAGCCGTAGAATCAGCACCTTGAACAAATTTTTGAAAATAAGCAGAGGTTAGCTTATAACCATGTTCAATTTTTTCCGCTAAGAAGCTCGCTCTTTCAAATAAAACCGAGCGAATATGCTGAATCTCGCGCATGACTTTTTCCGAGATCGCTTCCTGCTTCTCCAGTCTTTCGATCACCTCTTGATGATGAGCATCATGCTTCTCCATTTGCTTATCCATTATCTGTTGCTTCGTTTCTTGCTCGACGATTTTGTTCATCGCCTCCTCGCGAAGTTCAAGCAGCTGTTGTGATAATTTCCCTTGTGTCTCCTCAACTTGTGTCACCATCTTTTCCTCTGTAACGCCTAATTGGTCTAATCTCTGTATGATCTCCTGATTCGATAAATCAATCACATTGATACGATCAAATATTTCCCGATTTCGCTCTGCTTCTACTTCTACTCCATTTCGTTGTTGCCCTTCTAGTTTTTCTAACAGCTCTAGCGCAAACTTTTCAAATGCCTCTCGTTGAAAATTAATTTCCCTAAGTTCCTCAATTTGTCCCCCCATTTCACTCCACCGCTGTGCTTGTTTGCGATCTTGCCGTTGGTGTAACTGTTGGAGTGTAAGAAAAGCCTGATTCAACTCTTCATTAGCCCGTTTTTGTTCTATTAAAAATTCCGTCCACTCATTATATTGATAACTTCCTTGATTTTTCGCTTGCACATCCTCTGGATTTTTAAAAAGTTCTGGATGTTGCTCTTCATTCATAAATAATCCCATTTCATATACATCCCCTTGCAACTGAATTATAATATCGTATGCAAGAGGGACGGGAAATTGTAAAGAATTGAAACTTTTCCTACTTTTGCTCGTAAGAAGAGATAGAAAGATATATTCAGAGAGGAGATTTTTACCTTGTCCTCAGGCTATTCTAATTTTATTGGTTGCGTAGGATGCTTATTTATTCCTATAGGGATTGGCCTATTAATATTTTTAATCACGATCGGGCAATATGCGATTGGGATCGTCTTGTTAATTGTTTTTCTCATTATTTCCATCACTTTTATGGCGAGAGCTGGGGAAATAGAGAAGGCTAATCGGGAAAAATTTAAAAATTATATAGCTAGTTTCAGGCCTAAAGAGAAGTCATTCTCAGAAACAGAAGTTGTTTCCCCTGATTCCTTGTTAACCAGAATTGCCATTGATGAGCAAAAAAAACGTCTCTGTATTTGGCTTCCGACAGATATGAATAAACCTATCCGGGAGATGACGTATGATGTTTTTGAATATGACTTTGTTGATGTAACCAATGTAGAAATGGTCATCAATAAACAGCTCATTCAAAACAAAGAGCCGGAAAAAATCTCCTCATTAAAATTAGACATTTCCGTGCCAGAAAAGACTCATACTTTAATCTTTTTTGATACCAGATTCCAAACTGGTCAATCCCAGTTATTACGGGGAACGGCACAATATCAAACCTATTTAAAATGCTTTAAAGATGGATTTGCTTTAGTGAAAAAAGCGATCGCACTGGCAGGAGAAGAACAGAAAGGAAACGAAGTTAAGACAATATTTGCTGCTAACTCTTCAGATGCTTCCAATCATGAAGAAAAAGAGGAACAAGAAATCCAGAAGACAAGAAAAAATGGTTCAGAAGAAGAACAAACAGCAAATAAGCAGGATAATATTTATCATTTGGAAGAGGATGCCTTCGCTCGATTTGAGCAGGCCTTTGAGAAGATTAGAGCAAGTAAGAATCTGGAAAGATCAGGAGATGAGCCTCCATCGGACCATCTTCATGCAGTGGAACATGAACGCGATGAAGACGACTTGTTTGCTTCTTTTTCCACCCAAAACAAAGATAAGGATACGGATGTATTGCCTACTAACGATGTAATACACACTGAGTCGAACGAACAAAAGCAAAGTAACCTTTATTTTGATCATGCGCCCCCTTCAGACCCAACTGAAAAAGAAGATTCTCTCACTGACTTTGAGAAGTTTCTGGAAAGCAATAAACAAAAGCAATATGGTCCTAGCAAAAAGAATTAATTTATAACGACTTCCCTTTAAATCAAAGTGGAGGTCGTTTTCCATTTATAAATTTCTCCTACATATGAAACTAAAAAATCCCCTAATCTCCGCTCATGTCTCATTCATAAACAACTATCCTACATAGACTGTAATGGAGACGAAGAGGGGGTGAAAAAAATACAAACAATCAAACCGAAAGTGAGTAAAGTGGATCCTTCCAATCCTGACACCATTCCTAAGTTTGTGGATGACCTACCGATTCCACCAGTTGCAAGACCCCTTAAGACCATCAGAGGAAAGTCTTACTATGAGATCACCATGAAAGAATGTAAACATCGTTTCCACAAACTCATGCCAGCTACGACCGTTTGGGGCTATGATGGGTTGTACCCCGGTCCTACGATCCATGTCAATCAAAACGAAAAAATTTATGTGAAGTGGAAAAATCAATTACCTTTGAAACATTTTTTGCCGATTGATCGAACCCTTCACGAATCAGCTGGTCCACCTGAAGTGCGTACTGTCACCCACTTACATGGTGCGAACGTAGACTGGGAAAGCGATGGACATCCAGAAGCATGGTTTTCAAGAAACTTTGCGCAAACAGGCGAAACTTTTAGAAGAAAAATATATGAATATACCAATCGCCAAAACGGAGCCACTCTCTGGTACCATGATCACGCGATCGGCATTACAAGATTGAATGTGTATGCCGGGCTTGTTGGGCTTTACATCATTCGTGACCCAATCGAGAAAACTCTAAATTTGCCTAAAAATCGTTATGATATACCACTTATCATTCAGGATAAATCTTTTAATCAAGACGGTTCCTTATTTTATCCAGAAAATACAGATCCTCCTGCACCCATTAATCCATCTGTCCAACCGTTTTTTAATGGGAATACAATGGTCGTGAATGGCAAACTCTGGCCACGATTAAAAGTGGAACCGCGGAAATACCGTTTCCGCATTTTAAATGCAGCGAATACAAATGCCTTTACATTAAGAATTGGAGATGGACGGTCCTTTTACCAGATTGCAACGGATGGCGGGCTCCTAACAAAGCCGGTTGAGTTAACAACCCTTCCAATCGAACCTGCTGAACGTGCTGAAATCATCATTGATTTTTCAAAACTAAAGGGCAAAAAGTTGGTGATGCAAAACACAAACGATGAAGGGAATACAGGGGTCATTATGAGATTTGATGTCACCTTGCCACTCAAGCAAAAAGATATGAGCGAAATTCCGGCGAGCTTACTACCAGATGACCAGCCATTAGAGGAAAAATGTGCAGATAAAATTAGATTATTAACGCTTGATGCGAGGCAAGATGAATTTAATCGTCCTATTCTGATGTTAGATAATCAGAAGTGGCATGATCCCGTCACGGAAAAACCTGTGATTGGGGATACCGAAGTATGGCGATTTATTAACTTAATGAACTTTCCGCATCCCATGCATATCCATCTCATCCAATTTAAAGTTTTACACCGAAGACCCTTTGATTTGGAACGGTTTCAGCAAGATGGATATATTCACTATACTGGGCCACCCATCGAACCAGAACCATATGAAAGAGGGTGGAAAGATACGGTTCGAGCTGACGTAGGTATGGTGACAAGTGTGATCATGAAATTCACGGAAAATCCTGGTGATTATGTCTGGCACTGTCATATTTTAGAACATGAGGATTATGACATGATGCGACCGATGAAAGTGATCGAAAGAGAATGAAATTAGGGGCCCTCAAAAAGTTCTATTATACGCTAGACATCCCTTTATTGCTTATTTTATAGATTTATCATGTTTTTTGTAGATCCAAAGAGCTCCTTGATCTGCGATTTCGCAACTTCCTTCGGTTTTCGTAGATCCAAAGGGCTTCTTGATCTACATTTTTACAATTTCCTTCAGTTTTCGTAGATCCAAAGGGCTTCTTGATCTACTTTTTTGCAATTTCCTTCAGTTTTCGTAGATCCAAAAGGCTTCTTGATCTACGTTTTTACAATTTCCTTTAGTTTTCGTAGACCCAAAGAGCTTCTTGATCTACGTTTTTGCAATTTCCTTCAGTTTTCGTAGATCCAAAAGGCTTCTTGATCTACTATTTCGCAATTTTCTTCGGTTTTCGTAGATCCAAAGGGCTTCTTGATCTACATTTTTACAATTTCCTTCAGTTTTTGTAGATCCAAAGAGCTTCTTGATCTACGTTTTACAATTTCCTTCGGTTTTCGTAGATCCAAAGAGCTTCTTGATCTACGTTTTCGCAATTTTCTTCGGTTTTCGTAAATCACAATTTACTTCGTCTTTCGTACATTCACGGAGTTCCCTTTTTTAACCCCAATCGATTTTGAGCTCGATCATATCATAATCCTCATGTTTTACATATCTTACCCTATTGACGGGCCTTATTAGGCATTTTTACGAATCGGCTGTTCTCCTAATTCTTTGATGAGCAAAGCAAGTAAGGCACTGCGAACAGGCATTTGTGAAATAATGATATGCTCGTGGTCCGCATGGGATCCGTCCCCGACTGCCCCTAACCCATCCAATGTAGGTGCATATTGCGCTGTAATACTTCCATCACTACCACCACCACTTAGTTGATCTTCTAGATCCAAATCTAAATACGTTTTTGCTATTTCTTTTGCTTTAAAGAACATCTTTTCAATTTCAGGCGTTTTTTCCATTGGGGGACGTGTTACAGCACCAGATACTTCGATTGTGAGTCCTTCTTGAGTTGGTGACAAACCTTCGATTAAGGGAACTACCCTTTTCATTTCTTCGGGTCGTTCTATTCGAACATCCAATTCTGCTTCCGCATGGGCCGCAATCACATTTGTCGCAATTCCCCCTTGGATCATGCCGATGTTTACGGTCGTTCCCTTCTGCAAATCGGTTAAATCATGTAGATACAAGATCTGTTTGGCTAATTCCTCAATGGCACTTATTCCCTTTTCCGGCTCAATCCCCGCATGAGCTGCCTGGCCTGTAATCTTTATTTGAAAAGCACCTACTCCTTTTCTGGCTGTTTTTAATTCGCCTCTAGGTGTGGCCGCAGGTTCCAAAACAAGCACATATTTACTTCGCTTTGCCTCGCTTTCAATTATTGCCCGCGAACTGCTACTCCCAATTTCTTCATCTGTTGTGACAAGGAAAACCACTTTTTTCTTGATAGGAACTTGGAATGTTTGCAAGGCATGCAGGGCAAATATCCCTTGCACAAGCCCAGCCTTCATATCAAAAACACCGGGGCCAAATGCTTTGTCTCCAACAATTCCAAAGGGCATTTGCTTCAAAGTGCCTTGTGGCCAAACTGTATCCAAATGCCCCAATACTAATATTTGTTCTTCTCCCTCTCCTAATTCAAGGCGAAGTTGATTGCCAAATGAATGATTTTCAATGATCTCCGTTCGACCATCTACATACTGATTAACGATTTCGACTAGTTTTTTCCCACATTTATCCACTAAGTGTTTCTCATAAGAAGGGGATTCTTTTTTAGTTAATACCCTCAACGCCTGCAACATTTCCCCCTTCTGCTTCTGTAAATAATCCACAATCTCCAACATGACAAACACCCTTTTTAGTTCGAGCTTTATCATTACTATATGCTCTTAAAATCTGTATAATCCTGTTTTCAATGGTTGCGTTATTCCCCCTGCAAAATAGAGTAGATCTTAATATCCCAATGCTTTCCTTTTGTGAACATCGCCTTGCGCAAAATCCCTTCAAAGCTCATTCCCACTTTTTCCATCACTCGACTGGAACCAATATTTTCGTCTAAGCACCGGGCCTGAATTCTCACAAGATCCATTTCTTCAAACCCAAAGCGAATGACCTCTTTGGCCGCTTCTGTCATAATGCCTTTTCCCCAGAAATCTCGCGATAATACATAGCCGATTTCAGCACTTCGATGTTTCGGTTTCCACCAAATAAAGTCAATCGTGCCTATGATCTTCCCTGTTTTTTTCCATTCGATTCCCCATGGTGCTACTTGCTTTTCAGCATATCGCCCTTTCGCAAAATCTAGGAATTGTTCTGTATCTTTGATGGTTTGATGACGATCCCATGTCACATACCTGGATACTTCCTCATCCGAGCCATAACGAAATATATCTTCTACATCTGTATCCTTTAATTTCCTTAAACGCAATCGTTCAGTCTCCAAAATCGGTATTTCGAATCTCCCCTGATCGCTCATCTCATTCACTCCTTTTTGCCTTTTCCCTATTATAAACGAATCATTGCAGCTATAACGATTGTATTTTTTAGATTCTTCACCTTTCTTCCCAAGATATTCTTGCCAGTATATTTGTATCGCGGTCGAGAAATTATATAAGTAAGGAGGAGGATTTCATTGAATCGACAAAGAGCTGAAGAAATCGTGCAATCAGGAGAAATAAAACATGTCACATATCAAGGTGAGCGTGTTTATATCCAACAAGTAGATGAAAGCAATGATACAGCACGTATTTATCCTTTGGATGATCCCCAAAAGGAGATAGATGTCCCTCTTACCCAGCTTGTTGAAAAACTTTAATGCAATTCCTTTTTAAAAATAAGATTACCTATAATTCCGATACAGATACTAAAATTTCATCTTGACAAAGTCTTTCTGATCCCCTAAGATTAGTGTCAATAATTCAGTGGGAGCTTATCTCCCACTGACCAACTGCATTCTTAGGCTTTTTAGAACAAAGCCCCTAAATCGGTAATGATCGAGCATGAATCGTGCCTGAAATTGAAGGACGAATCTTAAATCGGTAACAATCCCGGACGAATCGTGCCCGAAATCATGGACAGAAGCCTTTGCCATTCAAACGAGGGATTCTTTATTATCCGACAAATGATTGGAAACAAACATAGCTACCTTGCATAAAGTAAAAGAAACTATTTTTTTACTTCAATTCCGACTAAACAAATACGCTTTATCAAATTACAAAAAACAGGAGGAGAGACAGGATGTATTTATTTATTCGCACAGAACAGCAACAGTCATGGTTAAACAAATTGCAGGGGAAAGAAGATAAATTTAAAAGTCTATCCGCCCAAATTGATGAACAGGGCATCTTCCCAAAAGAAAACATTCAAGATTTAGTTGATTTGGGCTATACAAAGATCACTTTGCCAAAGGAATTTGGTGGAGAAGGCCTAAACGTTTATGATATGGTGCTTTTTCAAGAAACACTAGCAAGCTATGATTCTAACACCGCCCTTTCCATTGGTTGGCATCTCGGCACTGTCGGGGAAATCTATGAGAAAAAAGCCTGGACTCCCGAAAACTTGGATTTTCTTGCACAGGAAATTTTAAATGGGGCAGTTATTAATCGATCCGTCAGTGAAGCACAAACCGGTAGCCCGACACGAGGCGGTCGCCCCGGCACAAATGCGGTGAGACAAGGGGAAGGCTGGGTCTTGAATGGAAGAAAGACATTCACAACAGCTTCACCGATCTTAACGTATTTTTTGACCTCTGCTTGGATTGAGGAGAAGCAATCGATTGGTTTCTTCCTTCTTCATAAAGACTTGCCAGGATTATCAGTGGATGAAACATGGAACGTGATGTCGATGCGAGGAACGGGAAGTCATGATCTAGTTTTGGAAGATGTAAAAGTGGAGGATACCAAACTCATTGAACTACCGGATAAGAAAAGTCCTGCGAAATTTGCTGGCTGGGCCTTGCATATTCCCGCCACGTATCTTGGGATTGCGCAAGCCGCTCGCAACTATGCCGTTCACTTTGCGAACCATCATGCTCCGAATAGCTTAAAGGGACCGATCAGCCAATTACCAAATGTTCAACAACATATCGGTGAAATTGAATTAGAATTAGCTCAGGCGCGCCATCTATTATATAGTGTTGCAACCGCCTATGATGATGAAGCACGAAGACCATACTTAACGAATGAAATCGCCATCGCCAAACATACGGTCACGAATTCAGCGATCAAAATTGTCGACCAAGCGATGCGTGTTGTCGGAGCGAAAAGTTTACAACTCACCAATCCATTGCAACGTTACTATCGCGATGTCCGTGCTGGATTGCATAACCCACCAATGGACGACATGACAATTAAAAACCTAGCCATGACGGCTCTTCAGGAAGAGGAAAAAACTAAATAAATATATTTGATGAAGTGAAGTCATTGGAAACGGGGAATGAAACTCCTTCCCCTTATTTCACCCTAATAAAACTAAAAATTACAAATATTAAAAGGAGAACAAAAGTATGAAACCTCTAAAAGTATTTAGCTTCTTAATTGGACTTAGTCTTTTTGGGTTATTAGCTGGATGTGGGTCTGATTCCGCTTCTGGGGATTCTACTGGATCTGATGGAGAGGTAAGGAAGATTAAAGTGGCTTACGACCAAGCTTCTAAGCCTATTTCTTGGTTAGATGATAACGGAAATCCTACCGGTTATGATGTGGAAGCGATGAAATTAGTCGATGAATTATTACCGGAATATGAATTTGAATTTGTTGGTACCACAAGTGATGATTTGCTCGTTGGCGTATCCCAAGGGAAATATCAAGTCGGTGTCAAAAATGCCTTTTGGACAGAAGAAAGAACGGAAAAATTTATCTATCCTAAGGAATTTCTAGGTCTGAGTAGTATTGGTCTCGTCTTAAAAAAGGAAAATGAGCAAATTAAATCGCTAGAAGACTTTGCTTCTGCTGGAATGACTTTAGCTCCGATTGCCGCTAATAATGCTCAGTACACAGTCATTGATGAATACAATCAGAAGAATCCTAATAACCCGGTTAAACTTAAGGCTGGAGATACTTTTTCGGTTGACACCATACAGTGGGTGAATGAAGGCCGTGTCGATGGTGGGGTTATCATTGAGGGCCCCTTTGAAAAGCAAGTTCTAGCAGAAGACGGACCATACCATAATCTTGTAGACGAGGTTGTCTACAACGAGTTTAATGTTATAAAAACTTGGCCTCTATTTAATAAAAAAGAGCAAGAATTTGCAGATGCCTATGATGAAGCGATCAAAAAACTGAAAGAGGAAAAGAAACTTAATGGTTTAATGGAGGAATTTTATAACCGTGATCTTTTTGAGGTGCTTGACCAAGTAGAGAGATAGTATTAGTGTCCTTACAGAAAAATATCAGTCATGGAAAACAAGTACCAAAGCTATTTTTTCAATTTTGAAAAAGATGGTGAAAAACATGCAAAAGTATTTTGATGCGAGCTATATTTGGGATGCATTTCCTACCCTGATCCCCTTTTTAAAAGTAACTTTTTTGGTCGTCATACTCTCTGTTCTATTTGGAAGCTTTCTCGGCTTTATTTTAGCGACGATGAAAATCGGAAAAAATAAATTCGCCAAAAAAATCGCTCACGGGTATACAACCGTTTTACGTTGTACCCCTTCTATCGTTCTACTATTCCTTGTCTATTATGGAGTTCCCGCTATTTTTATCAATTTCGGCATTGATTTAAATGATATCGATAAAGCGATTTTCGTTGTACTAACGTTTACTCTGCAATTTGGAGCGATTATGTCTGAAGTAATCCGAACTGCCTACGAATCGATTGACAAAGGGCAATATGAAGCAGCAGTAAGCGTAGGACTAAGTCCACCTCAGGCTTATAGACGAATTATTTTTCCACAAGCCTTCGTGGTCGCCTTACCCAATTTCGGTAATGGTTTATTAGAATTACTAAAAGAAGGCTCATTAGCCTATACGATTGGTTTAATTGATGTAATGGGGAAAGCAAATATGATTATTGCGAGCAATTATAATTCTCATGCCTTAGAAATTTACATTGCTTTATCCATTATTTATTGGGTACTTTCGATCGCGATCGAACAATTTTTCTTAAAGCTAGAAAGGTTCTTTAGCAAAGGAAAACAAGTAGTTAAAAGTGTGTAGGAAGGTGACAACTCATGGGGATTGATGTTCCATTTCTAATCGATACATTTTTCATTGCATTATCTGGAGTGCCTGTCGCCTTGCTCATTACGATTGTAGCACTCTTCATCTCTTTGCCACTTGGCTTTTTGTTAGCCCTAACTAGACTAAATCAATTGCCAATTCTAAATCAGTTTTCTCGTGTCTATGTATCGTTTGTTCGGGGTACACCTGTCATTGTCCAAATTTTTATTATTTATAATAGTGTCCCTCTGCTCCTTGCAAGGATATTTGAAAAATACGATATTCAATCAAGCGTGTATGATATCAATCCGATTTGGTATGCCTTTATTGTATTTTCCCTCAATACAACAGCTATTTTAATTGAAGTGTTCCGCTCTGCCATTAATACGGTGAGCAAAGGGCAACTCGAGGCAGCCTTATCGGTTGGACTCACACAACCTCAAGCGTTTCGTAGAATTATCATTCCACAAACATTAGTTGTGGCTCTACCGAATATTTGTACAGCAACTGTTAATCTTATCAAAGCCACCTCTTTAGGCTATGCGATGTCCTTACATGAGATTACCTTGAAAGCACAGGTCGCAGCCAATGTTGGCTATAACTATGTGGAAGCGTATATCGATATTTTTCTCGTCTATTTAATCTTATGTAGTGTAGTAGAGTACTTGTTTAAATGGTATGAAAAACGTCTGACAAAGTATAAGATCGTGAGTGTCTGATAAAAGTGTAGGAGGCAAAAACATGTTACAACTCAAAAATGTTCATAAATCCTTTGGGAAAAACGAGATTTTGAAAGGTGTAGACTTATCAATCGATAAGGGAGATGTTGTCGTCATTATCGGGCCAAGTGGGTCTGGTAAAACGACCTTCCTCAGATGCATTAACTTCTTGGAAAAAGCAGATCAAGGTCAAGCCTCCTTTGGTGAATTGACCGTAGACCTCCATAGCGCATCCAAACGGCAAATTCACCAAATCAGACAAAAAGTGGCCTTTGTTTTTCAAAATTACAATCTGTTTAATAATAAAACAGCTTTAGAAAATGTAACGGAAGGGCTCATTATTGGCAGAAAGATCCCTAAAGGAAAAGCTGATGAAATTGGCAAGCAAGCCCTAGATAAGGTAGGCCTGTCCGATAAATACCAATCTTATCCCGGCGAGCTTTCTGGAGGACAACAACAACGGGTAGGAATTGCTCGAGCAGTTGCGTTAAATCCAGACATTATATTATTCGATGAACCTACATCTGCCCTCGATCCGGAACTTGTTGGTGAAGTCCTCACCGTCATGAAGGATATTGCCAACGAAGGAACCACCATGCTCGTCGTGACCCATGAAATGTCCTTTGCCCAAAATGTAGCCAATCGCGTTATTTTTATGAATGATGGGGTCGTTGTCGAAGAAGGCTCGCCTCACGATATTTTCGTCCAACCGAAAGAAGAACGAACAAAGAAATTCCTCCGCAGAATTCTTGCTGAGGACTATGAGTATCATATATAGGAGTTGTCAGCGCAACTCCTATTTTTTGATTATGACTAAGTTATCCTTCTACGATGGCGAGATATCTCAATACATGTTCATCGAATTCAACGATTAATATATCGCCTCTTTCTTTGGCGGAATAAATTTTTGCCCCGACGGGAAGCTTATTAGACATTTCATTTTCAAAGTCAGTATTTGTTTCATTTTTAGTTTTTATTTCACCAATCTGACTGTCTTTTGCTAATGACAACTCATCGACCCAATCAATATTCGTCATGTATATCACTTCATTATATTTAAAAATATCAGCATCCGGTTCTAAGCTTAAGATTTCTTCAGCATCAGGGTTTGAAGTTTCCATTTTCTCAACATTCATATGCTTTTTAGTTTCTTTTACCGCTTCATCATCATTCACACAACCTACCATGAATAAAAGAATTGAAATAAATCCAGCAAAAAATTGGCTCCATTTCATTTGATCGCCCTCATCTAACTTTTAGAGAATCGTTTTCTCTTTACATGGTTAGACGTATAGTGGACATAAAAGTTACCATAAATTGATACATCTCCATTATACAAGACTGCGATTTCACCTTTACTTAGCCCTTTTTACAGTAACCCTATCGATTTCCAGATTGATATCTTCTCCTTTATAAGAAGACTCAGCTCGTTGTA
Organism: Lederbergia ruris; assembly: GCF_018332955.1. Taxonomy (NCBI): domain Bacteria; kingdom Bacillati; phylum Bacillota; class Bacilli; order Caryophanales; family Bacillaceae; genus Lederbergia; species Lederbergia ruris. Next base: position 10,103 of record NZ_BORB01000008.1, on the reverse strand, counting down.
TCGTAAGTGGGATCACTTCATTCGCAGATAGATGGATAGGTCCTATGCTCCCATTTGTAAGTTGTTTCCCTGTCACACTCAGCAAGTGATCGCCAAGCTGTATACGATACTGTGCGTCTCGATCAGCCTTTCCCGTTACAGTTAAGGTTGCTTTCCCCTCCTGCTGGCTAGCCAGATAGGCCGATATTCGGACAACCGTTTGTTTTGTAGTAAAATAGGAACCCTGATCTTTGTAACTATGTCGAAAATCAAGATCTTCCTTATGAATATTCCATTCTCCATCTTCTTCTTTAACTGTACTGCTTGGAATGAGTGTTGCTTTATCACTTAATTCTACTTTGACAACAGGTAAAATCTCGTCATCGGGTTTACTCGGTAAAGTAATGACACAATCATTTTCTTCCAATCGCCAATTAAGAACTTCTTCTGTGCCGTTCTCTATTACTCGTTTCACATCCGTTAAAAGTCCTGGTAATCGGAGTTCGCCTTCTTCCGGCCAATGCAGCACATATAAAAACAGATCCTGATCTTTCACCATCACTTCTCCCCAAGCTTGCGTTCCAAATCGTGTGGCAGATGAATCTAAGCAAGCATGCTGATGGCGCTCTAACCAGTCGCCAATTCCCCGGAGAACATCTGCTTCATATTCCACAATCGAGCCATCCCCACGTGGTCCGATATTCAACAAGTAATTTCCACCATTTGCTCGCACCTTCACTAGGCTTTTTACAAGCTCTTGCACCTTGCCGGTAAGGTCTTTTCTCTCTTGCCAGCTTCGATATCCCCATGTTGAATGATAAATGGAAGCAGGCGTCTGCCAAGCTCCATCAAGGGGGACGGAAGGTACTTCATTGTCTCCTAATGTTCGAAAATCCCCCTGATTATTCCAAATGCGGCTATTCACGGCTGCATCTGGTTGATATTCCCGTACAATCTGAAATCGCTTACTTTGTTCAAGTGTTGGCGCCCCCATGTCAAACCATACCTCGGCAATCGGTCCGTAATTCGTCAAAAGCTCTTGTAATTGCTCTACAATAATCTTTTCAATCGATTCCGGAATTTCATTGCAGTTGTTATGATCAAACTCATGTCCTTGGTGCCAGTCGACAAGAGAATAGTAGAGTCCAAGTTTTAATCCTTGTTTTTGGCATTCATCTGCTAATAACTTGAGAGCATCTTGGCCAAATGGCGTACGATCAACGATATTATAATCCGTTGTTTCCGTCTTAAACATCGAAAAACCGTCATGATGCTTTGTTGTCAACACGATATAACGCATGCCCGCATCTTTGGCAAGCTGGCAAATTTCTTCTGGATTAAAATGTTCAGCTGTGAATCGCTTGGCCACTTCCAGATATTCCTCCTCCGAAATATTTGCCCACATTTGAATTTGCTCATTATATCCTTTTGTGACAGGTTGCCCCTTCCAAACTCCACCAATTTCTGAGTATAATCCCCAATGAATGAACATCCCATATTCTAACTTTTCCCAAGCTTCTACTCGCGAATCACTCGTTGTTCTCAATTCTGCCGAGATCCCTCTCATGAATTATCCTCCTCTTACATTCAATATCTCATATATTGATAGCGCTCTTATTTTATCCTCTATGTATTCCTCTTTAAAGAGTACATATCCTTATATGAATCGTCAACTATATATACACGGAGAGAGGTTTGATTTTCTTTCTCCCCCTCTCTGTATCTATTTTTCTTCATTTATAGTAGGCTATCTTCATCACATCTCAAAACCCATTGACGAGTACTCATCCGTTTCCCATTCCCGCGTCCGTGCTTTTTCGTTCGCAGCTTTTAAATTTTGAATCAATGTATAGAGATCAACCGATTGCTCATAATGCCATTGCAGGGCTGCTGATGTGTATAGCTCATTTAACTGCGCCACAGAAAACGACTCTGTTTGTCTTGCCAGATAAAGAATATCCTCTTTTCTTAAAAAACGATCAATCTTTTTGCCAAATAAATATTTTTCCCTTAAAGCTAGACTCGGTGTCTTAATTTCATAGGCGCGATCAAATCGTCCAGCACGATTGATCAAGGCTGGATCAATGCGTTCCGGATAATTCGTTGTCCCAATTAAGAAGAGTCCCTCCTTTGATGTCGCCCCATCTAAAGCATTCAGAAAAACGGAACGAGCCGATTCTGGCATGGAATCAATATCTTCGATCACCAACACCATCGGGGCCATCTTGGCAACAATCGAAAATACCTCTTGAATCGAATAACTAGATGTATACTCTGTGATTTGCCAGTAGGCAATGGGCGCATCAATACTGCCTGCGATCGACTTTACTAAAGTTGTTTTTCCATTTCCTGGTGGTCCATATAGCAATATCCCTCGCTTATACGGAATATTGTATGTCTTGTAAAATTCACCACTCTCATTGAAAAATTCATCAATCGAGCGATAAATTTCATTTTTTAATTCTTCCTCTAATAGGACATCCTCTCTGCTGACTTGCTGTGTGATCCATTCCTTTGTTCTCTCCACACCATCTTCTGTATCAGTAAAAACCGTCACACATCCCTTCATAATCTCTTTTTGCCGTTCATAGACGTACGCCAAAAAGACTAGAAGGGCTTGATCATTTTCCGCTAAAATAAACTCTCTTTCATAATCTGCATGATTTTGAAAGATTGGTAATTTTATCAGAGCCACCTGATGATCCGGATAATAATAGACCGCATTATTCAAAGAAGGTTTAATGACAAAGCCTTGCTGATCCCCGTTTTGCTCATAGGTAATCGTTCCCGTTTCAATATAATCAAAAATATTCGCCACCAGTTGGGCGCGGCTAACATCAATATCTTCTTGAAGGACAGTCCAAATCTCTTCCTGTCCTTCACTATCTAAATAAAACTTTAACGAGCATTCTGTCTTTTCTTGCATGACTTGTAAGATTTTATCTAAAACATAGCCATAATCATGATAATTTGGCAAAATCTCACGCGTATTTTCAAGCATGCGAATAATAAACGAACTTTCTTTCAAATGTATAATCCCCTTCAAGCTATTATTTTTTCCTCCCCTTAGATTATATAAAAAGTGAAGATAGGTAAAGGTCGAAAAGCAAAATCGTTTGTATGGTAAAGCACTTAAAAAAAACGGAACAATATACAAAAGTGTAAATTGTTCCTGCAACAATGGCGAAATTTAACTAAGAGAATATCCTACTACGGACACCATGAAGATCACAGCCGCAACAGCGATAATTACGCCGATTAATTCAAATAATAATAAGGCTAAGGCAAAGTTCGCGACATCCAGAAAAAAGAATTGGCCCATGCGTGTCAAAATTTCCCACTTGAGCAAATTTCTCAAGCCCTAGAAGCGACTGCAGAACGGGCAATTTTCGCTTGGAAATATGCGTATAAAATCTTATTAAGCAACAAGAAAACCCCTTCAAGCACTTTTCAACGGAAAATCATTCGGACGGAAAGAGTACCCGACTGGTTTCAAAATGAAGAGCACCTGAATAAAGTAGACACCACGCCGAAATGGGATGAAGAAGCACTCGCAAAAAGACAGAGATTGGAGGCGATTCAGGAGAAATACCGGCAACAGGAAAACATGAGACTCTGCTAAATGAATTTCAAGTTCTGTCTACATTTTTTTACATATTTTTAACGTTCACACAAAGACTATCTATGGAGGTGATAGAGGTGGCAAAAAGAACGGAGAGTAATTTGGAAGGCTTAAATCCGGAAAAAAGGCCAAGTCGGAATGTGGGATATCAGGAAGAAATGGCACAGGAACCGCTTACCACGAAACAGAAATTAAATAATAAAAAGCGAAAAAAGAACCAATAACTGCATCAGAAATTCGCTGTATTGCTGTCATTGTCAATCGATCCTACCGACCATGCCAATGGGGATTTCACTGGGCACTTGAGTCCCTTTTGTTCTCTATTTACCTTAGTAAACGCTGTTAGTGATACCTTAGGCAAAGCCCGGAGAATAGGAAGAACGGCGAAAGTGCCACGGCTGCATGCCTTCGCCGTTCTTCCCTACATCCTGTAGGCCTCATCGATTTGCTGGCTCATCCTAAACTCATTCACTTTAATATAAATTGCGCCTGGCTATGACCTTCCTTCGTTTTCTTTACTTCAAGAATAGCGGGGAAGATCGATTTCAGCTCCTGAACATGAGAAATAACGCCAATCATTCTTCCCGATTGTTGCAGGTCAACTAATGTATCGATCGCTTTGTTTAATGCTTCTTCATCTAAAGTACCAAAGCCTTCATCAATAAACATTGTTTCGATTGAAATATTTCCTTGGAAGCTTTGAATAACATCTGACATCCCTAATGCCAAACACAAGGAGGCATTGAATTTTTCGCCCCCGGATAAAGTTTTCACATCACGAGTTTGCCCTGTATAAGCATCATAAATATCAAGGGCTAATCCGCTCTGCCTTCCATGGGTTTCTTGGCGATCACTACGGATTAAATCGTATTGGCCATTGGATAATTTTTTCAATCGTAAATTAGCGGCTTCAATGATTTGCTCTAAATATTCAATCTGTAAATACCGTTCAAAGGAAACTTTATGTTGATTTTGACCACGAATGACATCATATAAATCCGTTAAAATCGCTAGTTGTCGTTCACTTTCGCGCACACGTTTTTCCGCCTCTGTAATCTTGTCTAACAATTGAATTGCTTCCGCAGAGAATTTTTTTGATTGCTCCCACTGATTAAGGGCTGTTTCATAGGCTTGCTTCAATTCTTCTAATTGCCGTTGCAATCGTTGTAAATCCGCCATTTCTTGGTCTTTCAAGCTTGTTTCTAATTCCTTTACTTGCTCTTGAAGCAAGGAGCGTGTTTGTTTAAATTGCTGAATCTCATTTTTCAACTCTTCGCGTGCCTTTTCTGACATTTTGGCGGAATGATAAGCCTCTTCTGTCACAAACTCTGCCTTCTGTAAAAGGGAGCGCAATGTGGCTTCCATTTTTTCTCTCTTTGCCTTTGTCTCCACTTGTTGCTGTTCAGCATATTCTAAATTCGCCGTTGCCTTCGTTTTCTGATCTTGAATTTTTTGGAGTTGCTGTTGCACCTGTTCCCATGCTTGCTCAAGAGTTGTTTTTTTCTTTTCTACGGATTGAATTTGTGCTTCTAATTGCTTTAAAACACGTAATTCCTCTGGAATCGTTCGAACCCGCTCTATATAAAGCGTCTTTGTATTTTCTGATTTCAATCGCTTTTCCTGATAGAGCTGTTCAAGCTCGTCTTTTTTCTCGTCCAACTGTTTGAGCTCTTGCTGTTGCTCTCCCAATTCGCTTTTCCATTTAGTGAGTAACCGTTGGTCAGCTTTTAACTTTTCTACCTCTTCGTTTAGGACCTTTCCTTCTCGCTTTAATTGGTCCAGTTTCATCGGGACTTCCTCTACTGTCATACCATAGGATGCCACGTCGCCTTGTCTTTCTTGCAGCTGCTTAGTATTTGCTGTCCAATCAACTTTGAGCGTATGGTATTCATTTTCCCAATGATCCACTGCTTTTTTGAACGTTTCTAATTGTTCTTTTGAAATCATTCCCCCATTATCCGTCGCCTTATGGGGATGTTCACGACTTCCACAAACGGGGCAAGCTTCCCCATCATGCAAATGGCTCGCCAACACAAGAGCTTGTTGATTGAACCACATTTTTTCTTGCTCCAAGTATTCCGCCTTTTTCTGCTCGAAAATCCGCTTTTTCTGTTGTAACTCTTGGTCCAGAGTGATGTGTCTAAGCGCATATTTATGATACTCATGTAAAACTTTCCATTGCTCGCGTTTCTTTGTTAATAATTCGCTTTTCTCTGGATACTCGCTAACAGCCCGCTCCAATTCCACGATCTGCTGATGCCATTTCTCTATGGTATCCGTTTTTTCCTTTCTCTTCTTCTTAATGGTCTCGAGCTGAACATGTGCTTGATTGGCTTGTTTCTCCAGCAATTGGATCTGTTGTTTGACTTGGTCAATTTCTTGTACTGTTGGAAGGTAGCCCTGTAACCGTGTCAGTTCTTGGTGAAGCTGCTCTCTTTCCTCTTTTTTTCCTTCTTCCTGTTGATACATTTGCAAGGTCCGCTGATAGGCATCCTCTGTTCTCTTGTTTTCCTGAATAGCTTGTTCATAAGCTTGTTGCTTTTTCTCTTCCTCTTCTCGCCACTCTTTTACCTGCAGTTCATAGGGCTGAATCGTGCTCGCTCGCTCTGCTGCTTCCCATTGTTTTTCTTTTTGAGCAAAAGCCGGAATCTGCTCCTCTAAATGCAAAAGCTGTTGCTTCTTCCCGGAAAGTTCTGCAAATTTCTCATTCAACGCTTGCGCTTGATAAAATTCAACCTGTTTTTCTGTATGGCGTTTATAGGCTAGTTCATATTGTTCATGGTCTTTGGCTTTTCTCTCGCCATAATAGGCAACCTCTTCTTCAAGCCCGTGTAAAATTTGCTGAATATTATAATGCGGCTGTGATATGGCTCTAAAGAAGGAGGATTCCTCCCTGACAGGAAGAGTTGCTTGGACGTTTTGAATCAATGATTCTTTGACTCTCTCCTCTTGTTGGAAGGCTTCTTCTACCCGTTTTTTCCGATTTCGCAGTTTTTCACCGATTTGTTGGTAGCGATCGGTTTTGAAAAGGCGTCGTAATATATCCTCTTTATTTTCCGTTTGCGAGGTTAATAATTTACGGAACTCTCCTTGTGGTAACATCACAATTTGCTTAAATTGCGCTTGGGTGAGCCCTAAAAGCGACTCTACCTTTTTATCAATCTCGGAAACGATTTGTCGATCGACACAGGGAATTTCTTTGCCGTCTACCAACTCAAAAAACTCGTACCTTTCACCTGTTTTTGTCTTATTCCCCTGTTTCACATGGCCTAACTGTCGTAGAATTCGATATGTACGTTGATGAAGCTCAAAGATTAATTCCACCGCCGTGTGGATGTCATCCTCCGCGAAATGACTCCGCAGCATCGTTTGATTTTCCCGATCTTGTCCACTGGCACTTCCATATAAAGCAAAACAAATCCCATCAAAAATCGTTGTTTTCCCAGCACCAGTATTACCTGAAATCACAAAGATGGACTGCTGCTTTAGCTTCGTAAAATCAATGATTTCTGTATCTTTATACGGGCCAAAAGCGGTCATTCTTAAAGTTAATGGGCGCATCTTTCTCTCCCTCCTATGTAGGATTAATTTGTAACAACTTCCCTTTCTGTTTGAACAGCCGTCTCGTTTTCATCTTGTAATAATTCATCCACAATCTCTTTAAAAATTCTTTCCGTTTCTTCTGTTGCTTTTTCCCCTTTTACTTGTTCGTAGAAAGACTGAAAAAGCTCTAGGTCGCTCATCTTACTACGCGTCTGTTTCGTAGCAGAGATGGCTTGAGTGACGATTTGTTTTCTTTCCACATGCATAGCATTGGGATAAACGGAGCGAATTTTTTCCATCGGTGAAAGGATCGGGGTTTCATCTAATAAGCGAACGAATACATAATCTTCACAAACTGGATGAGTTAATAGCTCGGACATCGTAGCTTCGACTGTTCGCAAGTCTCTTTTCGGTGTGAGTTCTTTTTTTGTAATGGTCACTTCCCCATTTTGGTCAAGCTCCACAACGGAATAACCCTTTCGGTGATGTTCCTCGGAAATCGAATATTTTAAAATCGAGCCAGCATAGCGGATCTTTTCCTCCATGACATAATGGGCCTGATGTAGGTGTCCAAGAGCTGTATAATGAAAATCAGAAAAAAGTTGAGCATCGACATATTCTGCTCCCCCAATGGAAAGGGGACGTTCGGAATCACTTGTATTCTCTTCCTCATCTCCAAATGGCGTAACAAAAGCATGCCCAATCAGCACATGGCGAGCTTCAGGATCAAGCCTTGAGTTTATTTCCGTTATAATTTTTCGTGCTGCATCCTGGTGAGTTCGTACCTCTTCATCTGCAAATACATTGCGAACCATGCTTGGATCACAGTATGGGACAAGATGAAAATGCACCGGTCCAAATTCATCGTGAAAAATAACAGGACGTAATTCTTTTGTTAAGCGTCCAGACATATGTAAGCCATTTTGTTCCATGATTTTACTGCCAAAATGTAAACGACTGGGACTATCATGATTTCCGGCAATCGCCAATACAGGGATTTTTAATTTTAAAACGATCGTCTCCAGCACTTCATCTAAAAGTTGAACAGCTTCTGTTGGTGGCACGGCCCGGTCGTATAAATCCCCCGCAACAATCACGACATCCGGCTGCTCCTTCTCAATATCTTGAATAAATTGTTGTAAAACGAATCGTTGATCTTCTGTCATATAGACACCTTGTACCAATTTCCCTAAATGCCAATCTGCTGTATGGAAAATTTTCACTTATGATCACTCCTTGTCAATTTATTCTAAAGGATGAAAAAGGGGGAACGGCTAAGTTCGCCACATCCTGTTGGCCTATTTCTGTTCCTATTATTATAACGTATTTCTCTATGGCTCGTTGCGACATTCGACAAAAATTTCCCTATTGCAACAAAAACGGGACAAGTTATAATAGTACTAAAGGGGGGGTGAAAAATAGAATGGAAAAATCTGCTTTGCAGGAAATTTTACAAGCGCTTGAACTTCATTCGACTCAGATGGAGCGATTAGAGGAACAATTGAAAGGATTTGAAGAACGACTCGAGCGGATCGAAAAGAAAATTGATTCCAGTACAACGGTTTTACCGAAACAGCGAAAAATGTTGATTTACTTTTAATTCTGCAAAGAGGAAGATATCACCTCAAAGAATTCCACGCACCTTTTTCTTCCACCAGTTCTACAGCATTCATAAGCTACAACCAATATTAATACAGATTGATTTTCGAAAAAATCCCATCATTAGGAGCCATTTCAAAAAATGTAAGAAGTAGGCAAGCGCCTGTGTTTGTGCTGGCATAAGTGAAACCTCATTCAGTGAGGGCTTTTTCTCATCCCCCACTGATTGAAATCCCACTTTATCTAAGGCTAGTGTCTCTACCCTTTTTTCTCTGTTTTATCTGGATGTATATCAATGGAACGTCGTGTAAGTTCGGATTCTAGTTGTTGGATAAAATCGGGATCAAGTCCTAATTTTTTTGCATTGATGTAAGCTTCAATTAGGTTACGATCTGTTAATTTTTTCATGTCGATTAAATTGTTCTCATACTCCTTTCTGCGAAGTCACAAACTTGAAATAGCTTAATCTAGTGAACGTTTTCAATGCAAGCTTTTGATACTTTTTCCCATTTGTATTACTTTTCCAGTGGTTAAAATGTATGGAGGTGAGGGGGTTACTGCTCGCTAAGGCAAGATAAACCTCTTCCGCACAATAAAAAAAGAGGACCTCAGATCGCCCTACAGGGTACGATCTTCGGTCCTCTTTCAATATTTATTATAGTTTCACAACGTTAGCAGCTTGGTCGCCACGGTTGCCTTGAGTGATATCAAAGCTTACTTTTTGACCTTCTTCAAGAGTTTTGAAGCCATCGCCAGTGATTGCTGAGAAATGAACGAATACGTCTTCTCCGCCTTCAACTTCGATAAAGCCGAAACCTTTTTCTGCGTTAAACCATTTAACTGTACCTTGATTCATGTATAAATACCTCCAAAAATTTGTTACTTAATAACGATGTAAACAAAAATTCACATGCTTTCACGGAATAACTAAATAAATAATATAATCCCGTGAAAACATGTGAATTATAAGATTTAATACATATTAAGTGTAAAGCTATTATAGCACAGGTAAATTTTTATAGCAAGTGTTTGTGAAAGTTTTTTAAATTATCGCTGAAACTTCCCTTCGGGAGTTTGACACCTAAAAACTTAAAAAATGGACAAAAGCCTTGATATGGCTTTATTTTTTTGTCAATTTTTCCCTTTTATTCTTTCGTAATATTTCGTAACATGTTATAATGTAGATGACTAAAGCTGGTTTAAGGAGCGATTATGTGCGCATTAAAGTCAGTCGTTCTAAAAATTCTACATCTTATTTTGTGATTAAGGATATTTATCGAAACAATAAAAGAACAACCAAAGTTGTTGAATCCTTGGGAAATCACGAAGAAATTTTAAAAAAACATCCTGGCATTGATCC